>JAKLJF010000053.1:0-14045 GCA_023151335.1 Thermoanaerobaculia bacterium
AAATTTACCTGAGGATAGGCGCTGTACGGGATACGTTTCCGGATGTCGCAGGCAAAACCAGAGGCTCTTCCGGACGGCCCCGTAACACCGTAGGCAATGGCGTCTTCCTTTGACAGGTAGCCGACGCCCTCGGTGCGCGAACGCAGAATAGGATTGTTGCTCAGCAACTGGTCGTATTCGGGCAACTTGGTGCGGAAGTGCGCGCAAAAGTCTTTGGTTCTTTTCTGGAAATTGGGGTGAATATCGAACATCAGTCCGCCGGGCACATTGTAGTTCATGGTCAGCCGGGCCCCGCAGGTTTCCTCAAAAATGTCATTGATCATTTCCCGGTCGCGGAAACCGTACAGGAAGGTGGTGATAGCGCCCAGGTCCATGCCCATTACGCCCCACCAGAGCTGGTGCGAAGCCAGCCGGGTCAGTTCAGCCACGATGGTCCGGATCACTTTGACCCGTTCCGGCACTTCGATCTGAAGCGCAGATTCGATGGCCAGGCAGACGGCTTCGTTGTTGATATGGCACGACAGGTAGTCCATTCGGTCGGTCAGGTGAATGATCTGCCGGTAGGCGTCGTGTTCGCACATTTTTTCAATGGAACGGTGGATAAAACCGATGTGGGGTTCCACTTTCCGGATGATTTCCCCGTCGATCGTCAGTACCAGACGCAGCACGCCGTGCGTGGAGGGGTGCTGTGGGCCCATGTTGATGAAATACTCCTGGGTAGGGAGTGTCTCGATGCCCGGTTCGGCTAAAACGAGCTCGCTCATAATTCGATCATGTTGATTTCGTCCTTGTAATCTTTCCGCAGGGGGTAGCCCTCCCATTCATCGGTGAGCAGTATCCGGCGCAGGTCGGGGTGGTGGTTGAAGCGGATGCCGAAGAGGTCAAACACTTCCCGTTCATGCGGATCCGCGGTGGGCCAGATGTCGCAAACAGTATCCAGCACGGGGTCTTCCCGCCCCTCGGTGCGCGATTTCAGCACCAGTTTGTGACCATGCTGTGTGGATTCGAGGTGGTATATCACCTCCATACAATCGGGCCAGTCCACCCCTGTCAGGCAAAACAGGTAATCGAAAGCGGTTTGTTTATCCGATTTCAGCCGCCGGGCAAATTCATGGAGCGACCCTGCGGGTACCCTGACGTGCAGAAATTGCGGCCCCTCTTCCCATTCGAGACCTTCCACCCATTCGGAAAGTAGATTTTTCAAGCCTTCGTTGTCCATTTGTCGGTTTGTTCGATTTGTGAATTATTTGAGGGGTTTATGAGGTTTAGAGGGTTTAGAGGGTTTAGAGGGTTTAGAAGGACAACTCATCACTCATCACTCATCGCTCATCACTCATCACTCATCACTCTAAAACCCTTCCTCAAACCCTTCTGCAGGACTTTTCCGCGTACGCATGCTTTCTGATTTGATCTTTTCCTGCAGTTGCATCAGGCCGTAAAGTAAAGCCTCCGGGCGGGGCGGGCAGCCGGGTACATACACGTCGACCGGGATCACGTGATCGGCGCCTTTTACCACGGAATAGGAGTTGTAGTAGAACGGCCCGCCGGAAATGGCGCAGGCGCCCATGGCGATCACGTACTTCGGGTCGGCCATCTGGTCGTACAAGCGTTTCAGCACCGGGGCCATTTTATTGACGATGGTGCCGGCGATCACGATCAGGTCGGCTTGGCGCGGGGTAGCCCGCGCCACTTCGGTGCCGAAACGCGACCAGTCGTGCCGGGCAGCGCCGGTCGACATCATTTCGATGGCGCAGCAACTGGTGCCGAACACCAGTGGCCACAGAGAGTTGGCGCGGCCCCAGTTGACCACTGTATCGAGGGTGGTGACGAGGATATTGCCGCCGTTGCCAGCGCTGATGACGGTGCCCAACTCGTTTTGCTGGTAGTTGGGCGCAGTTTCATTTATTCCCATATCAATGCTTTTTTCTTCCAGGCGTATAATAAGCCCAATCCAAGGATCACGATGAAAATGAGGGCGGAAATGAGGCCGGTGAGGCCAATTTTATGCATAACAACAGCCCAGGGTACCAGGAAAATCATTTCCACGTCGAACAGCAGGAACAGGATGGCGAACAGGTAATAGCCTACCTTGAATTGCACGTGGGTCGGACCCTGGGTAGGTACCCCGCATTCATAGGGTTCCAGTTTCTGGGGGTTGGCGGAGGTCGGCGCCAACAGTTTGGAGGCGATCATGCCGCCACCCACCAATACCACTGCCGCTATAAAAAAGACGATGATTGCTTCGATGCCCATGATTGATGTAGATAGTTTAGAAGGTTTAGAAGGGTTTAGAGGGTTTAGAAGGCCAACTCATAACTCATAACTCATCTACACCTGATACGTTTCACCAGAGAACAACAGGTCGTCCACCGATTTGAATTTTGATTTTTGTACGGAAGCGCTTACCTGCGTATCCACCAGTTCTTCAAACGTGGAGGAATCAACGCTGCGAATGACGCCGACCGGCAACGGGTATTGGAGTTGCGTCAGCATGAAATGCATGGACGGGTTCGGGTCGGTGGCATCGTGCACGAGTATGTCGGCCTCTGTTATGCCGTTTTCGCCGATGGTGACGGCTTCCAGCTGGCGTCCGTTGAAACGGATACCTTTGTTTTTCTCTTTCCCGAAGATCATTTTTTCCCCCTGCTTCAGGTAAAGCAACATGTCTTCGCGCACGGATTTATCCACCATGCTGTCGAAAGCGCCGTCGTTGAAGATCACGCAGTTTTGCAACACTTCTACCACAGAGGTTCCATGGTGTTTTTCCGCCGCGACGAAGATGTCGGCCATGTCGTTCGGGTTATTGTCCGGCACACGGGCGTAGAACTGGCCGGCGCTGCCGACCGTCAGCTCGCCGAAATTGAAGGGGCGCTGGGTGTTGCCGTACGGGGAGGACTTGGTTTTTTGGCCGATGTCTGAGGTCGGCGAAAACTGCCCTTTCGTAAGCCCATATATTTTGTTGTTGAACAAAATGATATTCAGGTCGATATTGCGCCGGATGGCGTGGATCATGTGGTTGCCGCCGATAGCCAGGCCGTCGCCGTCGCCGGTGATAACCCAGACGCTGAGTTTCGGGTTGGCCAGCTTGACGCCCGTGGCAATAGCCGGCGCCCGGCCGTGGATACCGTGAAAGCCGTACGTATTCATATAGTACGGAAACCGCGAAGAGCATCCGATACCGGACACGAATACGAAATCTTCCCGGCGCCGCCCCATCATGGGCAGGGCTTTTTGCATGGCCCGGAGGATGACGTAATCGCCGCAGCCCGGGCACCAGCGCACTTCCTGATCGCTGGCAAAGTCCTTGAAGGTATAGGTGGGTAGCTCAGACATATTGTTGTTTGTTTCGGTGGATGAATTTTGTGTGTTCAGGCTTTTTTTGGTGTTAATTCCGTGCATTTACGCCGACCAACAGTTTACGCCGACCAACAGTTTACGCCGACTAACAGTTTACGCCGACTAACAGTTTACGCCGACTAACAGTCGGCGTTACTTCAACAGTCCGCTGAAATGTTCATTCAGTTCCAGCACGGTAAAGGGCAAGCCCTGCACTTTGTTATATTGCAGGTATTGGAAATCCGGAAATTCGCTGCGCAGCAGGGTGGCGAACTGCCCCATGTTCAATTCGCAGATCACGATTTTTTTGAACCGGGAAAATACTTCTCTGGTGTTGCGCGGCAACGGATTGAGGTAGTTGAAATGCGCCAGGCCGATGCTCTTGCCTTCCTCATGCAGGCTTTTGACCGCCGTGATCAGGCTGCCATAAGTACCGCCCCAGCCGACAACCAGCAGATCGCCGCTTTGAGCGCCGTCTATCTGCTGTTCGGGTATGTAATTTTCTACCCGTTTTACTTTTTCAGCGCGGCGCTTGACCATATGTTCGTGGTTTTCCGGATCGTAGCTGATGTGTCCGGTAAAGTCTTCTTTTTCCAGGCCGCCGATACGGTGTTCGAATCCCGGCGTACCAGGCAGCGCCCATTGACGCGCCAGGGTATCCGGGTTGCGCAGGTAAGGCATCCAGTCGGCAGCGGCTTCAGGCGCGGGGGCAGGCGCCGGATTAATGGGCTGCATTTCTTTAATGCTCCGGATACGCCAGGGCGCCGAGCCGTTGGCGATATATCCGTCGGACAGCAGAATAACAGGTGTCATGTGCTCCATGGCCAGGCGGGATGCTTCGTAGGCAAAATCGAAACAGTTGGCCGGTGTGGAGGGGGCAATCACGATAACCGGGCATTCGCCGTTGCGGCCGTACATAGCCTGTAAGAGGTCGGCCTGCTCCGTTTTTGTGGGCAACCCCGTCGACGGACCGCCGCGTTGCACATCGACGACGATGATCGGCAATTCGGTCATCACCGCCAGGCCGATGGCTTCGCTTTTCAGCGCCAGACCGGGGCCGGAGGTGGTAGTGATAGCCAGGTCGCCGGTAAAAGCGGCGCCGATGGCCGAGCACACGCCGGCGATCTCGTCTTCTGCCTGGAACGTGACCACGCCGAAATGCTGGTGCGCGCTCAACTCGTGGAGGATATCGGAAGCCGGGGTGATCGGGTAAGAACCCAGGAAGAGCTGTTTGCCCGACTTTTCCGCGGCAGCCAGAAAACCCCAGGCGGTGGCGGTATTCCCCATGATGATCCGGTAAGTGCCTTCCGTCATTTTAGCCGGCAAAACGGTGAAAGCCGAAGGCAACAGTTCCAGCGTTTCCGCGTAGTGATAGCCTGCCTTCAGCACTTTGACGTTGGCTTCAAATATATTCGGTTTATTGCCGAATTTCTTTTCCAGGAACTTGATGGTGTAATCCAGCGGCCGGCTGAACATCCAGAACACCATGCCGAGCGCGAACATGTTCCGCGTGCGGTTCATACTGGTATTGTCCAGTCCCATATCTTTGATCGATTCCCTCGACAATTGGGTGATGGGCGCCTTAATAATTACGTATGAATCCAGCGAGCCGTCGTCGAGGGGATTTTGGTCGTACCCCGCTCTGGTCAGGTTTTTGCTGGTAAACTCATCGATATCCACGATGATGGTTTTGCCTTTTGGGACGGCGGAAAAATTTGTTTTCAGTGCCGCGGGATTCATGGCGACCAGCACGTCCACGTCGTCGCCCGGTGTTGAGATTTCCACCTCGCCGATGTGAACCTGAAAACCCGATACGCCATATATACTACCTTCCGGGGCCCGAATTTCTGCCGGGTAGTTGGGAAAGGTGGCAATATCGTTCCCCAGCATGGCCGAGGTGTCTGAGAATTGGGAGCCGGTCAACTGCATCCCGTCGCCCGAATCGCCGGCAAAACGGATCACCACGTGATCCAGTTTAATCTTGGCTTGTTCCGTTTGTTCAGCAACCATGTGTCCGTCGTTTGACATAATGCGCTTTGAGTTTTAAAATTTTGGCGAAAGGTAGAGGGGGGCAAATTAAGATTTGCATGACTTAGATCATCGAAAATAATGATGGCAATTTTAGAAATAATTTTTTTGAGCGCCCTAATATTGCCCGGAATTAATATTACGGTCAGCACTGGAAAACTGCCTGACCACCAAAAACAATATTTTTACTATGGCTATCAAGATCACGAATGACTGCATCAACTGCGATGCCTGCATTTCCGAATGCCCGAACAATGCTATTTATGAACCCGGAGAGGCCTGGCACTACGCCGACGGCACCGGCTTGAAAGGAATGGTCAAAGACCTTACGGGGAACATGGTGGATGCCAATGCAGCCCACGACCCGGTGTCCGACGAATTTTATTATATCATTGCTGACAAGTGTACCGAGTGCAAGGGGTTCCACGAAGAGCCGCAATGCGCCTCGGTCTGCCCGGTCGACTGCTGTGTGCCCGATGAAGCGCACGTAGAAACGGAGGAGCAACTGCTGGCCAAGAAGGCGTGGATGCATATCTGATTGTTTATACTAATTGATGATGCGCATTGGTTGGCTATTATGCCCTCCGCGCTTTTCAAGTCCATAACAGGATCGTGTGGTACTTGGAAATCGGATATTCCTTGATTGGATATTGGATATTCTGCTACGTATTTTCATGGAGGAGTATCCAATATCCAATCAAGGAATATCCAATTTCCAAATGAAATTTCAATTCATCCCTTTTACACGCCTAATATCATGAACCTGGCGGTCGAATCTAAAACCCTGACCCTGAACCTCTCCTCCTTCACATTCCCCGACCTTTTCCAAGCGGATAAGCTGGCCGAACTCACCAATATATTTTACGACGAAGTTCGCTCGCAAGACCCGGCGCTGTTCGCGCGATTTGACGCCTATCGAAAGGTGCAGGGCGACAATTACGAAGTGACGGAAACCTCCGCCATCCTGGTGGAAATGGCGCCTTACCTCGACGCCTTTGTAGCGAAGCTGTTCGGTGTTGAGGATGAAATGAAGGCCAAAAAGATCATCGCCGGTCGGGAACGTATCCTGTTCAAATTCAGGCGGGACTTTTTCAACCGCCGGGCGCTGAAAAAATATACCCGCGAACAGGCCGGAACATTCGATATCGCCCACCTTAACGCCCGGTTCGAAGCCTTGAAAAAAGGATTTACCGGCATCCCCGCCGGCGACACCGAACTCGAAACGGCAGCCGGATTTTCCGAACTCTGGGAAATCGAGCGCACCATCAAGGAGCCGCTTACCGAAGAAAACAAAGCATATCTCGCCGGCTACCGGCAACGCCTGCAAAACGAAAAATCCCTTGCCGGCATTTTACCCCAAAACGACAGCGAAGAAGCGCTGAAGCAATTGCTTTCTGCCGCGCTCGCCGTATGTGAACAATGGCTGGTATACCATTATTATATGGAAACGCCGGAAATGAGCCATTGGGTAATGTTCAAACAGCCCCGTAAAATCGATTTTAAACACCTGGTGGAACTGGACGTCGTTCAGCCGGATTTCAACGTCGGACTGGCCGAACACTACCGCCGCCGCGACGGCTTCGACCTGACGGACGAACGCTATGAACCCCGGGAGATCATGCGGGAAATCGATTACTGCGTCTTCTGCCACGAACGCGACAAAGACTCCTGCTCAAAAGGATTTGCCGACAACGGCTCGTTCAAAAAAAATCCGCTGGGCAACGATCTGAAAGGCTGCCCGCTCGACCAGAAAATATCCGAATCCAACCTGGTGGGCAATAACGGCGAGGTGATCGGCGCCCTGGCCATCATCATGATCGACAACCCCATGTGCCCGGGTACCGGCCACCGGATCTGCAACGATTGTATGAAATCTTGCATTTATCAAAAACTGGAACCGGTGAATATTCCCCAGATCGAAACGCGCCTGCTCACCGAGGTGCTCCACCTGCCCTGGGGATTTGAGATTTATTCCCTGCTCACCCGCTGGAACCCTTTGAACGTAAAACGGCCGCACGTTTTACCCCACAACGGCAAAAAAATACTGGTGGTGGGTATGGGTCCCGCCGGCTACACCCTGGCGCACTACCTGCTCAACGAAGGTTTTGCCGTGGTGGGTATCGACGGTTTAAAAATAGAACCGCTGCCCGCAGAACTCGCCGGCGACCGCGGAACAGGGTTCAAGCCCTTGCGGGATTACGCATCCATCTACGAAAAACTGAGCGAACGGATACTGCTCGGCTTTGGCGGCGTGTCGGAGTACGGGATCACCGTCCGCTGGGATAAAAACTTCCTCACCGTTATCTACCTCAACCTGCTGCGACGGGAGTTTTTCCGCCTCTACGACGGCATTCGGTTCGGTGGCACGTTAACGGTGGAAGATGCCTGGGACATGGGCTTCGACCACGTCTGTTTTGCCACCGGCGCCGGCAAACCGACCTTCGTGTCGATGAAAAACAACCTCATCCGGGGCATCCGCAAGGCCAGCGACTTCCTTATGGCCCTGCAACTTACCGGCGCGGGCAAGAAAGACTCGATGGCCAACTTGCAGGTGCGCCTCCCGGCCATCGTGATCGGCGGCGGCCTGACGGCCATCGACACGGCCACCGAACTGATAGCCTATTATCCCGTGCAGGTGACGAAAGTCAAACACCGCTACGAAACCCTGTGCGCGCATTTCGGCGCCGAACAGGTAAACGCTATGTATTCGCCGGAAGAAAAACAGATCCTCGATACCTTTCTGGAACACGCAAACGCCGTGGAAGCCGAGCGCGAACGGGCCCGGAAAGCCGGCGAAAAGCCGGACTTCATTCCGCTCATCCGCTCCTGGGGCGGCGTGCACCTGTACTACCGGAAGTCGATGAACGACTCGCCGGCATACCGCCTGAACCACGAAGAGATCATTAAAGCGCTGGAAGAGGGCATCGCTTTCGTGGAAAAAATGTCGCCGCTCGAAGCCGTTCCCGACGAATGGGGCGCACTGAAGGAAATGGTGTTTGAACGCCAGGGACTGGTGGAAGGTAAATGGGGAAACACCGGTGAAATACAACGGATTCCCGCCCGCACGCTGATGGTGGCAGCGGGTACGGTGCCCAACGTGATGTACGAGCGCGAATACCCCGGCACCTTCCAACTCGACAAGTGGCAGGAGTTTTTCCAAAGCTATACGAAGGAGAATGGTCAACTCAAAAAAGCCGAAGACGGCGAAACCGGATTCTTTACCTCTTACGAGAAAAACGGGAAATACATCACCATTTATGGCGACAACCACCCTGTTTACGAAGGCAACGTGGTGAAAGCCATGGCCTCGGCCAAAAACGGCTACAAAAAAGTAACCGCCCTGTTTGAAGCCGAGCTGGCAAAAACGCAGTCGCTCAACGGTCAGGCTGCGGCCGCCTGGCACAACTTTATTTCCGATCTCGACCAACGGTTCAAACCCTACGTCGTGCGGGTAGAGCGCCTCACGCCGACCATCACGGAGGTGGTGGTGCATGCCCCGGAGGCTGCGCGAAAATTTCAGCCCGGACAGTTTTTCCGCCTGCAAAACTACGAGGTGGATTCCCCACGACTGGAAAATACCTTACTGATGATGGAAGGTATTGCGCTCACGGGCGCCTGGGTGGATGTGGAAAAAGGCCTGCTCAGCATGATCGTGCTGGAAGTAGGCGCCAGCTCCCGGATGGTGAGCATGCTCAAACCCGGTCAGCGGGTAGTCGTGATGGGCCCTACCGGAACGCCGACAGAGGTGCCGGAAAATGAAACCCTGCTCCTGCTCGGCGGCGGCCTGGGCAACGCGGTGCTGTTCTCCATTGCAAAAGCCGCCAAAGAACGGGGCTGCCGGGTGATCTACTTTGCCGGCTATAAAAAAGGGGCGGATTTTTACAAACGGGAGGAGATCGAAGCAGCCACGGATGTGGTCGTGTACAGCGTGGACGCCGGCGAACCGATCCCCGCTATCCGGCCGCAAGACAAGTCTTTTGTCGGGAATATCATACAGGCCATGATCGCCTACGCTACCGGCCAATTGGGCGGGACGCCTATTCCGCTGAGCGATGCCTCGCGTATCATCGCCATCGGTTCCGACCGCATGATGGCAGCTGTCAGCGCGGCCCGGCACGATACCCTGAAGCCTTACCTCAACGCTTCGCACGTGGGCATCGCCTCGATCAACTCGCTGATGCAGTGCATGATGAAAGCAATATGCGCGCAATGCCTGCAACGGCACGTGAACCACGAAACGGGCAAGGAAGAATTTGTTTTCAGCTGCGTCAACCAGGATCAGTGCATGGACGACGTCGATTTCCAAAACCTGAATTCACGCCTCAAAGCCAACAGCGTGGTGGAAAAGATTACCGACAAGTGGCTGGATTATATTTTTGAGAAACACCGGGTAGAACATTATTGAAGGGCGACTACTGCCGGCCTGACCCTGCTTTGTTCCGCCACATCCTGCATCCGGTGGAACAAGCGGACAAACCGCGCCGTTGCCGAAATCAGGTCTTTTGTTTCCAGGCCGAGCGTAAACAACAGGGTACTGTTGCGCATGTTGTAATGATTCCGTTTTACGCCCGCCACCTGGGTTTGCAAACTCGATTCGAGCATGGCAAAAAGTTGTTTTTTCCATTTGCGTACTTTTACCGCCTGCTCAAAATCCTGTTCGCGCAGCATCCGGGCTACAAATTCAAAATATTCCTGTAAGGACTGCACCGGCTCGCGCAGCAGTGCGAGCTGCTCGGCAGACAAGGGCGGAAGGCTGTTGGCGACATACGCTTCGCTTTCTTCGGCGATCAGACGCACCGACTGGATCAAATCCTGTTCCAGGTCATACACCAGCAAATACAGGCGACTTGCTTCCGACGAGTCTTCCCGGAACCGTTTGATATACCGGTAAAGCCTCGAACGCACTTCCTGGTTTTGCCGCTCCAGTTCTTTCAGATCGTGCCGCGCAATGCTCAAGGTCCGGCGATCTTCCATAGACAGTCCATCCATGGCATGCCGGTATACCTTTGCCACACGCAACAGCAACTGACTGATAAACGCGGTGGTTTCATCCATGATATGGTGAACGTATAACGCGTCCTCCTGCCGCTCGAAGGCGGCCCGTTCGGCCTTTTGTTTTTCCATCCGGCGGTGCATCAGAATAGTTCTGCTAAATAGCAACGCTGCTGTTATACACAACAAAATAACACCCCATATGCCGGATACCCGAAGCAACAAGGTAAACAAACCGCTGACGGTAAAAGCGACGATAGCCGTCAGAAACCAACCGCCAATCACATTCAACACTCCTGCGACCCTGTACACCGCGCTGCCGCGTCCCCAGGCCCGGTCGGCCAACGAAGTTCCCATGGCCACCATAAAAGTGACGTACGTAGTGGACAGGGGCAGTTTCATAGCCGTGGCGGAAGCGATCAAAGCCGAAGCCACGGTCAGATTGACGGAGGCCCGCACCAGATCGAATGCCGGTGGGGGTTGACCATTACCGGAGACGCTGGTTGGTTCGGGCTGAAATGCGGTTTCACTTTTTTGCTTCCACGCGGCAGGCAACATGCGGTTCATGCCGTTTCCGAGCCGGCGGGTATGCCATACGATCCAACGGGCCAGCCAATTGGAGTCAAAACGCTCGTGCCCGTCATCCTGCCGGCCCAGGCTGACCTCTGTTTCGGTTACGGTACGGGCTTTTTTCGACAGCCAAAGGGTCAGGGTCATGATCAGACCGGCCAGCAATAAAACGACCGTATCGGTTTGCACCGGTCTTTTCAAGCCGCCCATCAGATAGGTGTCCGGCAATTGCCCCGAATTCCGCCAGTCCTGAAAAGCGTCCACCCCCGCCAACGGCACGCCGACAAAGTTAACCAGGTCGTTTCCCGCAAAAGCCATGGCCAGGGAAAACGTACCGAACAATACTACCGGACGCAAAACATTTACCCGGAATACGGAGATCAGTATTTGCATCACCACGCTCCAGCCTGCAAAACTGGCCAAAAACAAGGTCAGCGTATTATCGTTCACCCATTTGATGAAATCCTTTGACACAAAGGATGCGCCTTTGATACCTTTAAATAAAAGGTAATACGATATCGCTGAAACGGCCAGGCCGGCCCAGATACCGCCTATCCATTTCAGCCGTTCGCGATATTGAAAGGAAAACAACAGGCGGGATACCCACTGTACGGCTCCTCCCACCACGAACGAAATACTGACTGATAGGAAAATGCTTGAGACGATCGTTAGCGTACTGGAAGAGTTGATATAGAGCCCTAACTGATCCAGTCCTTCCCCGTTTTGCAGAATCCGGAACACAGCTACCGCCACGGCCGCTCCCAGTAGTTCGAACACCAGTGAAACAGTGGTAGAGGTAGGCAACCCGAAAGTATTAAAAACGTCCAGCAGAATGATGTCGGTGAACATCACTGCCATAAAAATGACGATCACTTCGGCAAAAAGGAACAACTCCGGGTTAAAGATGCCTTTTCGCGCCACCTCCATCATGCCGCTCGAAAAAGTGGCGCCCAAAAGAATACCCAGGCTGGCTACGATCATAATGATGCGCCGTGGCGCCGCTTGCGACCCCACAGCCGAATTCAGAAAATTAACCGCGTCGTTGCTTACGCCCACGACCAGGTCCGCGGCCGCCAAAACGACCAGTATTCCGATACAGAACAGAAAAAATTCAACGCCCATGGCTTATCCGTTGATGATCAAATCACCAGCGAAAATACAGGGGCAATATTAAGTTAATGTTAAGCCGAACCCGCCGGATCAATTTTTAAAATAGTCTAAAACCAGATAACAAAAGCTCCGTACCCCCAGTGAAAACCCGCTTTCATCGATGAAAAAATCGGGGGTATGATGCGCGGCCGCCTCATCCGGTTTTTGGTCTTTTGGCATGCCGCCGAGAAAAAAGAAAAAGGAAGGCACTTTCTTGCCAAAAAAGCCGAAATCTTCCGCTCCGGTCATGGGTTTCATTTCTTTTACGTTATCGGCGCCGGCAGCGGCCTGCAGGGACTTCAACGCCCAATTGGTCAGCTTGGGATCATTAAAGGTGATGGGCGTTTTGTTTTCAATCCGCACCTCGGCCCGTGCCCCGGCGCTTTCCGCAATTTTTTCGGCCGTGCGGATCACCCGCTCATGTACCTGGCGGCGCATGGTGCTATCGAGGGTACGAATGGTACCCACGAGTTCGGCTGTTTCAGGCACAATATTGGCGCGTACGCCGGCGTCGAATTTGCCTACCGTGATCACCACGGGTTGTTCGGTCAGGTTGGACTGGCGGCTGACGATGGTTTGCAAACCGGCGATGATCTGGGAAGACACCACGATGGGATCAACCCCGTGCCAGGGCGCTGCGCCGTGGGTTTGTTTGCCATGTACCTTGATGTAAAACCAGTCGGACGAAGCCATCGTGCCGCCGCTGCGGTAGCGGATATGCCCAACGGGCGTATGCGCATTGATATGCAGGCCGAACATGGCTTCTATTTTCGGGTTGTCCAGTACGCCCTGTTTGATCATCAGCTCGGCGCCGCCTTCTTCGCCGGTGGGAGGGCCTTCTTCGGCAGGTTGAAAAATAAAAACGACGGTGCCGGCCAGTTCCGCCCGCATTTGCGCCAGCACTTCCGCCACACCCATCATTATGGCCACGTGCGTATCGTGCCCGCAGGCATGCATGACGCCCACTTCCTCCCCGTTGTAGGTGGATGTGGCCGTCGATTTAAAAGGTAAATCCACGCGTTCCACCACCGGCAGGGCGTCCATATCGGCGCGCAAACCGATCACAGGACCGGGGTTTGCACCCCGCAGTATACCGACTACGCCGGTATGGGCGATGCCCGTACGCACTTCCAGTCCCAGCGCTTTCAGGTGGGCGGTCACTTTTTCAGCCGTTCGGAATTCACGGTTGCTGAGTTCCGGATTTTGATGAAAATCGCGGCGCCAGGCGACGACTTTAGGCTCGATGGCGTCAACCAGTTGGTCGACCCGGGGTTTGGCGGGCGCTTGTGCGGTGGCATCCGCTGACAGCAGGAACAATAAAGCACCGGTGAATAAATTTTTCATAGGACTGTTTTATGGGGCCAAAGTAGGTAAATTGCCATTTTATGACGTGATATTTTATGTTGGCTATCAGCAGATACCCTATATTTGAGAAAAATATTACCTATGAAACGTTCATTTATTCTTTGTTGTGCGTTTGTCGCCATTTGTTGTTTCGCCTGCACTTCCGATGTGGCGGAAGAAGAACCCGTTGATTTTCGGGCCAAATTCATTGGCAACTATACCGGTTACCGCGATTGTTCGGCGCATAATCAAACACAAACCATCCCAGATCAGGCACTGACAATAAAGGTAGAATATGGCCAGCAAGCGAACTATTTACATGTCGGCGACGACGAGGTACAGATCGACTCCAGCGGCAGTTTCCCATATCCGTATTTCGGCAGTTACCGCCTGTATGCCCTGAGTTTTAAAGCCGACAGTATTTTTATTATGCAGCAGTGGGGCGCGCTGAACTCGAATCAAACCTGTTATTTTAAAGGGAAGAAAGAATAAGGAGCGATCAGGGATGCCTGATCAATTTGCTGGAAGTGCTGACATGCTGCGTCCTGATATTTAATATGTAGCCGCCCGGCGAAAGTTCCGGAATGTGCCAGCGGAAAACCGACCCGGGATTTTCCGTTTGTGTT
>JAKLJF010000053.1:14055-14334 GCA_023151335.1 Thermoanaerobaculia bacterium
GTCAGGTCGAACAAGCGGAGGTTTGCCTTTGGCGGATTTATTTCATTGAAATAAACAATCAGTTCATCCCGAAACGGATTGGGGCTTACACGCCAATAATTACCGGATGGGGTAACAGGCCGTTCAGACGTGGTCAGGCTGTCCAGACAATCGATGTCCAGCGTCAATATACCGTCCACGGTCCCGATCCAGACCTGTCCGTTCAACACCAGCATGTCGCCGGTTTGGCTGGAAAAGTGGTACGGTGAATTGTCCCGCCTGGCCACTTCCGGCCCCCAC
>JAKLJF010000540.1 GCA_023151335.1 Thermoanaerobaculia bacterium
GGAACATGTATTCCCACACACAAAGAGGTGAGAGAGTGATGAGTGATGAGCGATCGCGCTCGGAATAACTCATCGCTCATCACTCATCACTCATCACTCTCTCACCTCTTTGTGTGTTTTTTTCGGTTTCCGACAAACCGTTTTTGCCGCGGTGCAGGATCTGATTTCTTGCATTTTATGATGGTCTGCTTCCTGTATCAGTGTTGTCTGCCCGGCGCAACAACTTAATGTTCAATGGGTAAACAAATCCCGCACCGTACCTCGTTTTCCCTGCCCGATGGCCGGGAAGTGACGCTGGAAACGGGCAAACTCGCTACACAGGCCGATGGCAGTGTTTTGGTGCGTATGGGTAATACCATGCTCCTGGCCACGGTGGTCAGTATGCGCAAGGCCAAGGAAGGCCAGCCTTTTTTCCCACTGTCGGTGGATTACCAGGAAAAATTCGCCGCCGCCGGCCGTATTCCGGGCAACTTTTTCCGCCGCGAAGCGCGCCTGTCCGACTATGAGATACTTATCAGCCGCCTTGTCGACCGCGCCTTGCGCCCCCTTTTCCCCGAGGGCTACATGAACGAGACCCAGGTCATTATCAACCTGGTTTCCGCCGACAAAGACGCCACGCCCGACGCCCTGGCCGGCCTGGCCTGCTCGGCCGCCATAGCCGTGAGCGATATCCCGGTGGAGGCGCTGTTCTCCGAAGTGCGCGTCGCCCGTATCGATGGCAAATTCGTCATCAACCCCAACAGCAATGACCTGAAACGCGCCGACATGGACTTCATCGTGGCCGCTACCAAACGCGATATCACGATGGTGGAGGGCGAAGCTCAGGAATGTCAGGAACACGACCTGATCGAGGCGCTTAAAATCGCCCACGACGCCATTCGTGTTCAGATTGAAGCACAGGAGCGCCTGGCCGAAATGGTGGGCGAACCGGCCCTGAAAAAACGGGAAGTCGAACCGCTGCCGGAGAACGACGACCTGAAAACCCTTGTTGCAAAACACTGCCAGGACGAGATTTATGCCATGGCCCGAAGCGCCAGCGACAAGCACACCCGCCGCGAAGCCATGGAACTGCTGAAAGAACGCCTGCTGGAAACCCTGACCGCGGATTTCGGCGAAGAATACATGGAAGAATGGGGCGCCGTGGCAGACCGCTACTTTGAAAAACTCAAAAAACACATCATCCGTGATGTGATCCTTTCTGAAGGCAAACGCCTCGATGGCCGTAAAACCGACGAAGTACGCCCCATCTGGTGCGAAGTGGACTATCTGCCCTCCGCACACGGCTCGGCCATCTTCAACCGCGGCGAAACCCAGTCGCTCACCTCGCTCACGCTCGGTACCAAACAAGACCAGGCCCTGATCGACAACGCGCTGGAATCTTACGACGACAATTTCATCCTGCACTACAACTTCCCGCCCTATTCAACGGGAGAAGTAAAACCCCTGCGCGGCCCCGGCCGCCGTGAGGTTGGCCACGCCAACCTCGCCGGACGCTCCATCCGCCAGCTGATGCCGGAAGATTTCGCCTACACTGTCCGGATCGTTTCCGATATCCTCGAATCCAACGGTTCCTCTTCCATGGCTACCGTCTGTGCCGGCTCCCTGGCACTGATGGACGGCGGGGTGCCCATCAAAGCGCCCATCGCCGGCATCGCAATGGGCGCCATCGCCGACGAGCAAGGCCGAATCGCCATCCTGTCCGACATCCTCGGCGACGAAGACGCACTGGGCGACATGGACTTCAAGGTAACCGGCACTGAAAAGGGCATCTGCGGCACCCAAATGGACATCAAGATCGACGGCATGCCCTATGAAATGCTGGAAAAAGCACTGCTGCAGGCCAGGGCCGGCCGCCTGCATATCCTCGGCGAAATGGCCAAAGCCATCTCCGCACCGAATTCCGATCTCAAACCGCACGCCCCGCGGATGGTGGAATTCCGGATCGATCGCGAATACATCGGCGCCGTTATCGGGCCCGGCGGCAAGGTCATCCAGGAAATGCAGCGCCAAACCGGCACTACGATCAGCATCGACGAAGACGAACAGGGCGGCATCGTGGCCATCTTCGGCCCCGACAAAACCGCGCTGGACGCCGCTTACGACAAAATTCAGGACATCGTATTCGTACCCACGCCGGGCGAGATTTACGAAGGCGTTGTCGAGCGTGTGGAAGATTACGGCGCCTTCGTCAAGTTCAAAGGCAAGAGCGGCCTCCTGCACGTGTCGGAGATCAGCTATCAGCGCGTAGACAAAGTCTCCGACCTGTACAAAGTCGGCGACCCTGTAACGGTAAAACTGCTGGAAAACGACCCGAAAACGGGCAAACTCCGGCTCTCCGTGAAAGCCCTGCTGCCCAAACCCGAAGGCTACGTAGAGCGCGAACGCCCGGAACGCCGCGAAGGCGGCGGCGGTGATCGCGGACGTGGCGGCGGTGACCGCCGTGGCGGTGGCGGCGGCGGCGATCGTCGGGGCGGTGGTGGCGGACACCGCGGCGGCGGTGGTGGCCGGTACTAAAGGTCAAACTCAAAATCCCTGGCTACAGACGGTAGTCAGGGATTTTGTGTTTCAGGGCAGGGATATTGTTTCCCGTCTGCCTATTTTTGCCCACCGCTAATCGATTTCATCTTACGCCCTTCGGATGCGAACCCTGTTTGTTTTACTCTGTTTTTTATTCCACACGGTTGCCCTGAATGCCCAGGTGACCTTGGTACGGGAAGCCCCGAACGACAGTTTCGACCTGGCTTGTGCGGATTGCCGGCTTACGGTGGCCGGCGTAGCCATCACCAAAGGTCAGCACGCCATGCCCATGAATCTGAAAAAGCCTGTGGCTGTCAATCTACTGATGTGGCGCTACTACGACGATATCCTGAAAAAAGAGGTGCTGATGGCCCATGAACCGTACTGGACAACGAGCGTGTTGCTGCTCGACGAGATACCTCCCGATGAAATGCTCTCGCTGCACATCAATTTGTTATGGACCGATTCTGCGGGACAAACCCACAACATGTTTTTGGTGCTGGCAGGACTGAACAAAGGCAACCTGGCTCTGTTACCACTCACTACCGTGTACGACGAGTCGGATACCTACACGCCTTTGCGTTTTGCCGCGATCGCCCAAATTACCATTGGAAATGACGGATTGTGGGAAACCTATGACAGTATCGAGGGCAGCGCCACGCTCGACCATTTCAATCCCCGCACAGGGGCGGTCGGCGGTTATTTTCAGTTTACGGCAAGATGTATCGGGATGGAAAAGCTGGGTTTTTTTGTAAATGGGGTGTTTAACCGCTAAGCATTTATTATTGGAACAGGTTCATCTCCATCCTGACCTGTTGCACGTATTCAACCGTTATGCCGGTAAATTCAGCAATTTCTTCATCGGTAAATTTTCCGGCTTTGATCAGGCGGACAACGGTTTCGTGTTGATTTAATTCCATACCCTTTTCCATACCCTTTTCAAGGCCGGCAAGGTAGAGTTCGTCTGTTTCAATATCGTAATGGATTGGCATAGCTTGTATTTCTTTAAGTGAAATCGGGTGCAATTTACGGAGTCTGGAAAGAACATGCAACTGTCGCTGGTATCGCTGCAACCGGGGTGTGCGCCCATGATCTTCGTGAGGTTATTCAGGATCATCCTGATAACTTGTTCGGGCCGGTCAGTACCGAAATCGCAAAGAATAGCCAGTACCACTTCCTCTGGGACATCGGAATTTAAAAAAGTTTCTTTGGGTATTTCACGCAAATGAATTACCTCAAATTCTAATCGTAATCCTTTGATTTCGAGGATGTTTTGCCGAAGCATTTTTGGCGTTTCGTTGCCTAGAAAAACGACAATTTGCCGTAAGGGAATTTTGTACTTTTGGTAAAATAAACCATAGTATAGCAAATTGCGGCCTCGCATGTCCTCATCATTGCTTTGAAACTCCCAATGAAGGCCATAATCCAGGGAGGGGTCGTCGTGAAGCACTTTTTTGAAGGAATCTCCTTCACGTTCGAGTGTAGCCTGGATTTTGTCTTTCAGTGTTTCAGTGCGCGACAGATCTAACCCGAGTAATTTACGGGTGATAAAGGGCAGCAGAGCATCAAGGTTTTCCTTGAGTATTTTGTCGTAATCGTTAGGCAAGGGGAGCAAGTTTTAATGGCGCAAATTATAAACAATTTATTTTAAATAAAAAATTTTTACAAAAAAATTCCCAACTTTCT
>JAKLJF010000541.1 GCA_023151335.1 Thermoanaerobaculia bacterium
AAAAAACTAGAAGTCACCTATTTGGTCGCCGCCACGCAGCGCAGTTATATCCGGGAGGCCAATGACCAATACCGCTTCCGAAGCCTGCCTCCGATGGAATTCGGCTACCAGGAACTGCAGTGGAACACCAAAGTGGAAAGCGTCGCGCCGGAAGACGTGGCCAATGCGCCCGCCGGGCTCAGTGCCGGCTACCAATGGGTGGACCTCTACAATGAAGGCATCGCCGGCATTCTCACGGAACAGGGCGAAGGCTGGTTTTACAAGGAAAACCTCGGCAACGGGCACTTCACGCCGGCCAAACCGGTAATCCCCAAACCCTCGTTTTTGGGTATTTCGACCGGCGTGTTGCAGTTGCAAGACCTCGAAGCCGATGGCCGCAAGCAGGTGGTGGTGAACAGTCCCGGCCTGGACGGCTACTTCGAACTGACGGAGGCCTGTCCCGACAAAGGAGGGAACTGGGAAGCCTTTCGCCCCTTTGCGCAAATCCCCAACGTGGACCTGCGCGACCCCAACACCCGCCTGCTCGACCTCAACGGCGACGGGCAGCCGGAGATCGTGATCACCGAAGACCGGGCTTTTACCTGGTACCCGTCTGCGGGCGTGAAAGGCTACGAAGCGCCGGAACTGGCATCCAAACCCTTCGACGAGGAACAAGGCCCGGCCGTGGTGTTTGCCGACAGCACCCAAAGCATTTTCCTGGCCGACATGAGCGGCGACGGCCTCACGGACATCGCGCGCATCCGCAACGGCGAAGTGTGCTACTGGCCCAACCTCGGCTACGGCCGCTTCGGCGCTAAGGTGACGATGAACGGCAGCCCCTGGTTCGACGCGCCCGAGCTGTTCAACCCCGCCTACCTGCAACTCACCGACATCAGCGGCACCGGGGCGACCGACCTGCTCTACCTCGGCAAAAACCGCTTCTGCGCCTGGCTCAACCTGAGCGGCAACGCCTGGAGCGCCCCCTGCGATATCGATCCTTTTCCGGCCACCGCCCAGCCCAACGCCGTCACGGTAACCGACCTGCTGGGCAACGGCACCGCCTGCATCGTGTGGTCGTCGCCGCTGCCGGCCGATGCGCCCGCCCCCCTGCGCTACATCGACCTGATGGGCGGGCAGAAACCGCACGTGCTGAATACGTACAAAAACAACCTCGGCAAGGAGACGCAGTGGACGTACAAGAGCTCCACGCATTTTTATTTGGAAGACAAAAAAGCGGGCAAACCCTGGATCACCAAACTGCCCTTTCCGGTGCAGGTGGTTAGCCAGGTCACGGTCACTGACAAGTGGCGGGAGAGCAGTTTTTCCAACGCCTCCAGCTACCACCACGGTTACTACGACCATCCCGAGCGCGAGTTTCGCGGCTTCGGGCGGGTGGAGCAGGTGGATGCAGAGTCCTTTGGAGCATTTGCCGCGGGCAATGCCGCCAGCCCATACATTACCGACGACAAAACCCTGTACCAACCGCCGGTCAAGACCGTCACCTGGTTTCACACGGGGGCTTTCCTGAGCCACGAGCGCATCCTGAATCAGTTTGCGGAAGAGTATTTCCAGCCCAACGGCGGCGACTTCCACGAAAACGAACTGCCCGAACCCGACCTCGAAGGAGCCGGACTTTCCGCCATCGAATGGCGCGAAGCCCTGCGCGCCTGCAAGGGCCTGCCCCTGCGCACGGAAACCTACGAACTCGAAATAGATAATGAACAGAAGATCACCGACCGGCGGGTGAAACTCTTCTCCACGGCTTTCCACAATTGCCATATTCAGCGCCTGCAGCCGAGGGGCAAAAACCCGTACGGCGTGTTTTTGGTGACGGAAAGCGAGGCGATTACCTACCACTACGAGCTCGACCTCCGACTATATACACCGGATATAGGGGAGGCCGATCCGCGCATTGCGCACACCCTGAATTTGCGCATTGATGAATTGGGCAACATCGCGTACACCGAAAATGAGTTTACCAAAGAAGATATAGTTTCTGACACTGATTACCGCTTGCGGGTACCCTGCGAAGTCAGGACGTATGAACTGACGGGCTTGTCTCCGCGATCGGGCTTTTATTTCAGCCTGGATGAATTGCGCGAGGCGCGGATCGCTGAAAATGTTGATGCAATCACTTACCACCTGCTGCCCAATCGCATTGACCCGCAAAAACGCCTCGTCGAGCAGGTGCGTATGCTCTATTTCAATGAAAACCTGCACGATCCGCTGCCATTCGGAGAACTGAACCGTCTGGGCCTACCCTACGAAACCTATAAAATAGCCCTGACCGACGAGTTGCTCACAGCCATATTGGGCGACAAGCTGCCCTCCCTGCAACAAGACGGCCAATCCTACGCGGATATGCTCCGCGATGTGTTGGATGAAGGCGGCTATTACCAATTCCCGGACGAGCCGAACGCCTGGTGGATCCGCTCCGGTATTGCCGGCTTTGCAGACGATGCCGCGGCGCATTTTTACCTGCCGGAGCGCTATATCGATCCCTTCGAGAATGAGACCACGCTGCATTTCGATGCCTATGATTTGTATTTGGATAGCAGCACTAACCCAGTTGGCAATACGGTGCAGGTCATGGATTTCGACTTCCGGGTGCTGGCGCCCTTGGAAATGCGGGACATCAACAATAACCACAGCGCGGTCGCCTACGATATACTCGGATTACCCTGCGCGGTAGCGGTTGTCGGGAAAAAACCGGAAGGCAGCACGGGCCAATCGGGCGACAACCTCGCCGACCTGATAATCGACCCGTCTGAAGAGGCGCTCCTGGCCTTCTTCACCGGCGATTCCTTCGACCAAACCCAGGCTCGTACCTGGCTCGGCGGTGCCACGGCCCGCCACTTGTATTACTTGGGCGATGAAAATCATCCCGCCTGCGCCTGCGGGATCGTGCGGGAACAGCACGTAGCGGAAGGAGGCGAAAACAGCACGATCCAGGTCGCTTTCGAATACAGCGACGGCATGGGCGCCGTATTGGTGAAAAAAGCGCAAGCCGAGCCGAACCCCACCCCCAACCCCTCCCCCAACGGAGAGGGGAGTGGCCCGCTCCGCTGGATAGCCTCCGGCAAAACCGTGCTGAACAACAAGGGCAAACCGGTAAAACAATACGAACCGTATTTCAGCACCGACCAAAACGACCTGCCGAGCCACCGCTTCGAAGAACTCCGTGAAGAAGGCGTAACCCCCATCCTTTACTACGACGCCGCGGGCCGGCTGGTGCGCACCGAAATGCCTGACGGCACCTTCAGCAGGGTGGAATTTTCGCCCTGGTTCACACGCACGTATGATGCAAACGATACCGTGCTGGAAAGCCAATGGTTCGTGGATAAAGGCGGCGACCCAGCCTGGAACGAGCTTGAAAACGGGCCTGCCGACCCGAACCGGCGCGCGGCGTTTTTAGCCAAAATACACGCCAATACGCCCGCTGAAACACATTTGGACAGCCTGGGTCGCGAGGTGGTGGCCATTGCCCACAACCGTTTCCGCTGGAAAGACGGCAACGACTTCCGCCTCTCGGATGAAAAATACGTCACCTACACCAAACTCGACGCAGAAGGCAAACCGCTCTGGATACGCGATGCCCTTGGCCATTACGTCATGGTGTATGCCCGCACCGACGCCCCCGCAGATTACGGGCACATGAATGAGGCCCAGGGCTACGCACCCGCCTACGACCTCGCCGGCAACCTGCTCTTTCAGCACAGCATGGACGCGGGGGACCGGTGGATGCTGCCCGACAGCACGGGACAACCGCTTTACAGTTGGGACAACCACGACAACCTGCTCCACGCCCGCTACGACCAACTACGCCGGCCTTTGGCCACCCAGTTGCGCAATACGGATCACTCCGATTGGATAACAGTAGCCTACACCCAATACGGTGATGAGAACGGGGACATGCTCTCTGCAGCAGAACGCGCTGTAAGGCAACAGGCTAACTGGCTGGGCCAGCCCTATCGCCTCTACGACCAAAGCGGCGTCATCACGAACCCTCTTTTTGATTTCAAAGGCAATCTGCTGGAAAGCCACCGCCGCCTGGCCGAGGCGTACGAGCAGGACACCGACTGGACCACCGCCATAGGAATGTCCTTTACAGAGGAACCCCAAAGCTTGCTGCCTGAAATCTTTACCCAACGCACTCAATACGATGCCCTCAACCGCATGACCCGCCAGGAGAACTGGCACCGCGAAGGCGTCCATT
>JAKLJF010000542.1 GCA_023151335.1 Thermoanaerobaculia bacterium
TCCTTCCAATACGGCTGCTTGTAATACCGCCTCCCCGTGGCCCGGTACAGCGCGTTGGCCAGTGCGCCAAAAACAGGCGGAAACGGCGGCTCACCCCAACCGGTCGGGTCGATGTCGTTTTGAACAAAATGCACTTCTATGTGCTTCGGAATCTCGTTGTGGCGAATCATCCGGTAGTGGTGGAAATTATTTTGTTCGGGCACGCCGTCTTTCAGCGTCAGGGCGCCGTACAGGGCGTTGCCGATACCGTCGATCACGGCGCCTTCCACCATATTGGCGGCGGCGTCGGGATTGACGACGATGCCGCAATCGACGGCGCTGTACACATTTTCCACCGCGGGCTGGCCGTCTTTCACGGTCATGTCAATCACGTGGGCCGCGTAGGAGTTGTGGCAGAAATAGGCCGCGACGCCCCGGTGCAGCCCGCTTTTTTCCGGTGAACCCCAGCCCGATTTTTCCTTGACCAGCTCTAAAACGCCCGCATAGCGGTCCGCGTCGTAGTCATTACTAGCGCCCACGGGGTTTTCTTTTGCGCGTTTCAGCAGTTCGAGCCGGAAGTCGATCGGGTCTTTGCCCATGATTTCCGCCAGTTCGTCGAGGAACGATTGCTCGGCGGCCGCGATAAAATTGGACCTGGGCGCGCGGAAGGCGCCGATGGTGATGTTGGACGGTATTTCCCAGCCTTCGGCTAAGTAGCTGTCCACGGCGCCCGCCGGGAAGCGGTTGGCATGCACCGCGTGTTCGGGGATGCCGCCGCCTTTCACGTGAAACCCGGTGAGATTGTTATTGGCGTCCAGGGCGGCGCGATAAGTGGCGGTGTAAGCCGGCCGATAAATCCCGTAGGTCATGTCGTCTTCCCGGGTGTAGATCAGTTTGACGGGCGCTTTAGCCTTGCGGGAGATCAGGGCTGCCTCCACGAGGTAGTGTCCGTAAGCCCGGCGGCCGAAGCCGCCGCCCATGCGGGTCATCTGGATATCTATTTTTTCAACGGGTAGTTCCAGTCGTTTGGCGAGCGTTTTTTCGGCAAATTCGGGCGCCTGCAAGGGGGTGACAAACAGTGCCTCCGTATCGGTTACATGGGCAAAGCAGTTCATGGGCTCCATAGCGTTATGCGCCAGAAAGGGGGCCGTATAGGTGCGTTCGATGATCCGGGCGGCGTTTTGGAAGGCCGTTTCCGGGTCGCCGTCTTTTCGGAGTTGCTTGGCCGGCTTTTGGGCCATCTCCCGCATTTTATCTGCATGGGCGTCGGAACTTTCCAATCCTGCCGGGATAACTTCCTCCCATTTGCCGCCCCAGGCATTGACGGTTTCCCTGGTTTCCGTAATGGGTTCCCATTCGATCTGCAATTTTTTCCGGGCGTTCATTACCTCCCACGTCGAGTTCCTCGGCCGCGATCATGGGCAGGGAAGTTTTTACGTTTTGTCCGAATTCGGGGTTGGGCGCCATGATCGTGACCCGGTTATCGGCAGTTATTTTGATATAGCCGTTGAACTGGTGCCATTCCGGTCCGGTATTCGTCCCGGCCGGGGCAAGTTTGGCCGCTTTTAAATTTTGGGCAAACCAGTTGAAACCGAGCATCATGCCGCCGCCGGATAACGCGGTGACTTTTAAAAAGGAGCGCCTGCTGTATGTATTTTTCATGGTGGATGATTTTTACACGTTTACGAAACCTTCGAGGTTTCGTAAACGTATCGTGCACTATTTTTTTGCCGCGGTTTTAATGGCTGCTTTTATCCGCGCATACGTGCCGCAACGGCAGATATTGCCGCTCATATAGGCTTCGATGATTTCATCGCCGGGGTCGGGGTTGTTTTTCAGCAGAGCCGCGGCGCTCATGATCTGCCCGGCCTGGCAATAGCCGCATTGGGCCACGTCGTGCTCCAGCCAGGCTTGTTGCACCGGGTGGTCGCCGGTTTCGGACAATCCTTCGATGGTCGTGATCTCCTGTTTTTTTACCGCCGATACGGGCAACTGGCAGGAGCGGACCGCCGAGCCGTCCAGATGGATGGTGCAGGCGCCGCAGAGGCCTATTCCGCAGCCGTATTTGGCGCCTTGCAGGTCGAGGTGTTCGCGCAGTACCCAGAGCATGGGGGTGGCAGGGTCGACGTCCACCCGGTGTTTTTTGCCGTTGATGTTCAGGTTGAAAATAGCCATGATAATGCTTAATGATTGGTCGCAAAATTCCGGTATGATGATGCAGGATTTTAACCTGTGAAGAAACTTGTTTTACCCTTAAACATTATTAAGGTTATTTCTTAAAATAGTTTAAGTGTCAGGTACCGCGGGCCGCCCCACCTTTGCCTTGTCATTTGTACCCGGCGGAAAGTCTTTACTGCAACTAATGGGCTTGCGAATGCGTCAAACCCTTTTTTATGCCTTCCAAAAACGGTTTTGTAATATCATTTAATTTTTTTCCTAACACTCAAAGTTTTTCTAAATGAAAAAGTTCATTTTGACCGCCGCCATGGGCGCGCTTTTCTTCGTTGGCTTAACCTCCATGGTTTCCTCCCAGGCAGACGCAAAGGCAAACAATTGCCAGGAATCTTGCGCATACATGATCGGGGCGGGTTTATTCTCCAGCCAGGGCGCCTGCATGAGTGCCTGCAATACGTGCTCACAACCGTCCAACATGGCTTCTTATCCTGCCTGCCTGTGTAAAATTCTCGAAGAACAAGGCCAGTTAGAGCCTTTAGGCTGGAATTTTGGACAATGCGTTACAGTCGTAAAAAGGTGATCAAGCGTTTTGCGGCCAAATAGACACGGAGGCCGTATCATAAGTTTTATTGGACAGGATTAACAGGATTTTCAGAATTTTACGCCATTGATTATCAGGTGCCTAAATCTTGTTTATCCTGTAAATCCTGTCTAATTTATTACTGATAAGACAGCGTATTTTAATTTTCACGAAATTTTGTTTTCAAAACACTTTCATGGAAAACAAAGAAAACTATCCGGCCAGCAGAAATTGGGCATTAGGGTCTTTCGTTTTGGGTTGGGCCCTGTGTGGATATCTCGTATTTCGTTCTGTGCAAATGAAGACTGTGAGAAGCGCTGTCCCCGACCTGTGCCAAACCATCTTCAGCCATACTTGCGACAAGGCCCTGAAAAGTTCGGTTGCCGTGCAACTCGGCTTTCCTTTGGCGACCTGGGGCCTGGTTTATTTCGGATTATTAGGCCTGCTATTTTCCTTGCGCAAGCCGGCAACCGACCGGCTGAGCCTTTTAATCGCCGCTTTCGGCGCCGGGATAAGCGGCCTGCTCAGTGTCATTATGATCCGGGCAAACGCGCCTTGTCCCTTGTGTCTGGGCGTTCATGCGGTAAACCTGGTGGCGCTGCTGACCTTGTTTTGGAGCATCCGGCCGCATGCGCCTTCCCCTGAACAACCCCCGGCCCGGTGGTCTTTAGGACGCTGGGTCGTGCTGCTTTTATTTACAGCCCTTCTCGGCGGCGCTTCCGAGTACGGCGTTTTGAAAGTTTCTTTCGGTCAACAACCGGAAGTGAATCTGGATGAAGTTGTTAAAAATTTTTCAGGGGAAACGGTTTACGCTATCCCCCAGGGCAATTCCCCGCGAATGGGCTCCCCCGAAGCGCCTGTTCAAATCGTTGTATTCAGCAGTTTCCAGTGCCCTGCCTGTCAGGCCTTTGCTCCTTCGCTGGAAAAGATTCACCGGAAATTTGGCGACAATGTCGGCATCGCGTTTAAAAATTTCCCGCTCAGCACCAGTTGTAATCCACGCATCAGCGACGACATGCAACCCCGTGCCTGCGACGCCGCTATCGCTGCTATCGCCGCCCAGCGTCAAAACCTTTTCTGGAAATACCATGACGGGATTTTCCAGTCCGACCTCGAAGAAGGCGAAGCAGCACTCAGGTCCATCGCCAAAAATATCGGCCTCAACATGGAACAATGGGAATCTGACCGGCAATCCGAAGCAGTGCAGGAAAGTTTGTGGGAAGATGTGCAACTCGCCTATCAATTAGGCATCAACGCCACGCCGACCGTGTTCATCAATGGCCGCCGGGCAGGCGCTTTTGATGCATCCGTGCTGAACTTGCTGATACAAAATGAATTGAAAAGCGCTTCGAAATAACGTTTTTTTGCACCCTGCACGGCGTAGTCCCATGCTGTCGAGCGTCTTAGACGCGATGACGAATATTTTGCGGACTTTGTCCGCCCTTGAATTCGAA
>JAKLJF010000543.1 GCA_023151335.1 Thermoanaerobaculia bacterium
ATAAAGGTTTCGCGGGTTTATTCCTGAAAAATGCAGGAAGCATCAATATCGACCACGATCCGCTTACCAATGAATCAAACCGGTTCTTTAACCTGAAATTTGGTATCATTTCCGACAATACCGAACTGAATGTGCGCAGTGCCATCTTTGAAGATATAACCCAGGTGACCAAGGGTAGCGGATACTCCGATTTTGCTCCTGGGCTTACCGGCAGAGCCATTTACGTACGGAAAGGCTTAGCCAGCATCTGGAAAGGGCTGGATGGACAAGAACTCTCTTTCATCGACTGTCACACCGGGGTGGAAACCCTTGATGCCACCGCCTATGTGTGGAATACCACCATGACCGGCATGACCAATGGCACTATTATCACCAATGGGGATTACTCTATCCATTGGTATAACACAATATTAGCTACTGATCGCGGCATCGAACTTCGTCATTCCTCGCCGCTGGGGTTCCCACCCCCAGCTATTTCTTCCACTGCAATTGGGGGCATATATGGAAACACGATCACCATGACTGGCAATGGTAAAGGTGTAGCTATCAACCTCGCCGGCAATAAGCTGATTGCTGTGCACCCAACCGGCGCCCCCAACGATCCACCCCAGTTTACCGGTGGTAATATCGCCGGCAACATCATTACCCTCAACGACGGCGCAACCGGCATCAATATTAACGTTGCCCGGAAGTTATCAGCTTATTCCAATCATATTACCCTCGCCAATAACCAGGATGCCAACCGGGGCATAGCGCTGAACGCCGGCGACCAAAATGCCGTGACCTGCAATACCGTGAAAGCCGCCGGCACGGGCGACTACACCGGCCTGTATGCCATACACGCCGACCGGGCCAAACTGCGCTGCAACTTCGCCGATGCCACCGGCGTCGGCCTGCGCGTGGAAGGATTGCTCACCGGGAAAACCAAAGCCGACATCGCGGGGAACCTGTTTCAAGACAATACATCCGGGCTGCTGTACGGCGTGGACGCTATCAGCGGGCAACAGGTACACCGGGGTAACAGGTGGACAGGAAGCGGTACAACGGCAGAGCACCAGGGGATAATCGATGTAGCTAACTTTTCAAAATACACCGTTGACGAGGCAGAAGATACGGAATTTTTACCGAGTTTTTGGAGTCCGGATGACTGGTTTGAAGACGTTACGGATACGATCACATCTTACTTATGCCCCGACCTTCCGGGTGTATGCATAAGGGCCGACAACCTGACCGGCGACGAACCGGACGAGGTTCTGGATGAAAAAACGGCGCTTGGCGAATGGCTAGGAGAATATTACCAGGATGCCAACAACTGGCTGGCACAGCGGCGGCTCTATGAACGTATCGCAGAGGAAGGAAATCCCTATCCGGGCAACACCGATATTGCTGGATTCCTTGCAGCGGCCCAATCGAACGGATTATCCGGTTACGCTGACATACAAACCGGCATTCGGCAGGCACTCGAGATAAGCCAGCCGGATCAAGATTCCCTGCAACTGTACGAAAGCCGAATATTGGAAGGATTGGATAGTTTAGCCAGGCTTGAAGGGCAACTATATACCCTCGGTATCAGCGAACAGGACAGCATAGATTTGTCTGATCGGCGCGCTGATTTATTGCAAATGGTTCAGGCATCGGCATCGGCGAAACAGAATCTTGTAAATATCATCGACTCCCTGAGGGCGATTGCTGCCGACAATCTGTTGTTACAAAACGATAACCTGCCCGATCTGGGAAAGCCTTACACGGCCAATGAAAAAACCGTGAACGATATCCTGTTGCGCACGGTGTTGCACGGGATTTTTACATTCTCGTCGCAGGATAGCGCCACATTGGAGTCGATTGCCGCATTATGCCCGCTTTCCGATGGCGAGTCAGTATTGCGGGCGCGGGCGCTACTTGCTTTGGTTTGGGGAACGCCGCAATCTTATGAAGATGAAGCGAATTGCATAGCGGAGCGCAGTCGCCGGGAACAATCCGCAACGCCCGACCAGTTCAGGATATATCCCAATCCTGCAGCAGACAGGATAACGGTAGAGCACTCCGGGGATGAAACATCGGAACAAACATTGCTTTTGTTCAATGCACTTGGCCAGGTGGTGAAAACAGCTATTCTGCCCAAAGAACAAAATTCGACCCAGGTATTATTGAATGGTGTGCCGGCAGGAATTTACTGGTATCGTGTAAATGGAATGCAGGCAGCAATACACTCAGGCAAAATCATTATCAATCACTAACCTCTTTCTCATTTTGCCCATCCTGTGCCTCCCCGGGCACAGGATGGGCTTTTTTACATGTACTATGAAATATTTTATTTTTTGCCTTCTCGTTCTGCCTCAAATTGCACTTGGTCAAAAACACGATTATATATGGGTGTCCGGAGACAGCAATAATCCGAATACGACATCACATGGTGGTATGGTAATCGATTTTAACCAGAATCCGGTAGATGTTTCTTATAAATATAGAAAGCTAAATATGTTTGTTTGCAATGCCAGTATTTGCGATTCATTGGGTCGGTTAATGGCATACACGAATGGCTGCGATATCGCTGGTGCTGATGACGAAATAATGGAAAATGGCGAAATGATAAATCCTGGTTATGCCTGGCAAGTTTCATGCATTCAAAATGCAGATGGTTATGCCTCCGGGATACAGAGCGCCGTTTTTTTACCGCTCCCGGATCATGACAGCTTATACTATCTTTTTCATAAGCAGATGAAATTGCTTTCCAATTTCTCTGATGCCTACACTGAAAAACTACTCTTCAGCGTCGTAGATCGCCGATCAGAAAGCAATTATGGCAAGGTTATCCAAAAAAATATCGAAATATTGAATGACACACTTGCTTATGGGAAATTGATCGCCACAAAACATGCCAACGGAAAAGATTGGTGGATAATAACACCCCGGCGAAAAAACAATGTATTTTATATTCTGAAATTCACCAAAGAAGGTATTGTTGACACTTTCACCCAAAAAATCGGGATAACGCCGGATTACAAAACGGAAGGTTATGGCCAGATCGTCTTTTCCTCCGACGGCACAAAAGTATTTCGCACCAACCCCAGCAGTCCGATCATGGTATATGACTTTGACCGGGAAGCGGGCGTTTTTACACATTTCGATACCATACCCTACGAATATGGTGATCAACCGATTGTCGGTGAAATCGGATGCGCCCTGTCGCCAAGTGGGCGATTTTTGTATCTTTCCTGTCGTATTTTTCTATATCAATTGGATTTGTGGGCGCCGGACATTAGCGCTTCGCAGACTGTTGTAGCGGAATGGGATGGATTCAAAAACCCCTTTCCAACTACATTTTGGCAATGCCAGTTGGGGCCTGATTGTAAAATTTATATTAGAGCTGGTGGCGATACCCGCTATTTTCATGTTATCCACAATCCTGAAGAGCCTGGCTTAGCCTGTAATGTGGAACAACGCGGACTGCCACTCCCCACGCCCAGTGGGTCTTCCATGCCATCCTTCCCCAACTATTGCCTCGGCCCCGCCGACGACCCCGGCCTGCCCTGCTCGCCGGTGGTAAGCACCACTGCGCCACCCACGCCGCTGCCGGCGTTTTCGGTGTTTCCCAACCCGGTGAGTACGACGCTAAAAATCGTACCTAACCGGCAATATGACGGCCCGACACGGCTGCGTTTGTACGACGTGACGGGTCGATTGGCGAAAGAACAGATATTCGACCCGCAGTTGCCGGCAACGGAGGCGGATGTGCGGGATTTGGGTGCGGGGGTGTATTTTTACGAGGTTTGGTGCGAGGGTAAGGTGCAGCGGGCGGGGAGAGTGGTCAGAGTGGATTAAAAATTCCTCAACTAACCCATCTCCACCACCTCACTCAACCTTTCCACCCACTCCTCCAACGTCATACAATCAAACTCCTCATCCCCGAACGGCAATCCTTCCGTCTCGGGCAGGTGCGAAATTCCCTCGGCCATGCTCCGCCGGTAATGCTCCCGCATTTCCGCCGGCGTCACGGCCTGCCAGGCCTCGCGCAGGCGGGCGGCTACGTGCGACCAGGCGTCGCTGCCGGCAATAGCGGTGTCGAAAAGTTGTGCGGGGGTAAGGCCAGGTTCCGGCTCGGCGCCCAGGTATTCCTGGCTTGGAGATAGTCCCTGAAATCGAAAGGGTCAAAGAGGCCGGTTTGGCGGCGGAGGGATTTTAG
>JAKLJF010000544.1 GCA_023151335.1 Thermoanaerobaculia bacterium
GGATGTGACGCATAAGTGTATGGCTCGCCTGGGCCTGGAAGATTGCGTGATTTATTTGTTAGACGAATCCGGTGAATATTTGGTGCAGGAAGCCGCTTTTGGCGCTAAAAGTCCGGAAATCTTCCAGTTGAAAGATCCGCTTCGGATTCCGCTCGGCCAGGGTATTGTCGGCTCGGCCGGTTTGAAAGCCAGGCCGGAATTGGTGGGTGATACCCGCCGCGATCCGCGGTATATCGTTGACGACCAAGCCCGGCTCTCGGAACTGGCTGTCCCGATCCTGCACGAGGGTCGGGTAATTGGCGTGATCGACTCGGAGCATTCGAGGCGCGGCTTTTTTACGGGGTATCATGTACAGGTATTAAAAACCATTGCATCATTATGTGCCGACAAAATCGCTCAGGCACGTGCCGTCGAACTGGTTCAGGAAAAAGAACGCCAGTTGCGCGAACTCGACCGGAATCTCGCCGAAACGCAACTTACTGCTCTGCGCGCCCAGATGAACCCGCATTTTTTGTTCAATTGCCTGAACTCCATTAATTGGTATATTATCAAAAACCGGCCTGCCGAGGCTTCCCGTTACATCGCCAAATTCTCCCGACTCATCCGCCTGATCCTCGATCACTCCAAAAACCGGCAAATTACTTTATCTCAGGAGCTGGATGCGCTGCGGCTATACCTGGAGATGGAAGCCATACGTTTTGAAGAACGTTTCAACTATTCTATCGATGTTTCGGGCGAAATTGATCCGGAAGAGATAATGGTTCCGCCGTTGATCTTCCAGCCATACGTCGAAAACGCGATCTGGCATGGTCTGATGCCCAAAAAAGGCCCCGGATATGTCAGTATAAAGCTGCGGCCGAATGGTGAAGGTCTGATTTGTACGATCGAGGACAATGGCATTGGCCGGGAAGCCGCCGCATTGATGGGCAACAGCAACACTATGAAGCGCCAATCGCAGGGGTTAAAAATCACGGAGGCGCGGATTCGGCAGGCAAACAACTCTGAAAGTGACCTGTCGCCGGTACAATTTATCGATCTGTACGACGATAAAGGTCAGGCCTGTGGAACAAGGGTGGTGCTGCAAATCGGATAGTAGTTCCCGCTACATTTGACTTTTATTGATTGCCGCGACAATAAAAAAGGCCAGTACAGATAAAATCAACCCATACATAAAAACATTATAGGCGATCTTTAACATTCGGTATTTACGACCTAACACAACCCCCTGGTGATAAATATCTCTTAAAAGCGTGGTGTGCAGGTATTTTTTGTCCTCCATGATCTGAAACATACCCGCTGAATATTCCTGAAATTTCATCCGGTAAAAATTACCGAAAAACAGGAGGTTAACGGTGTGGGCATCCAGGTCCTTACGGGAAAATATCCCGTCCGGCACTTTGGGCCGGGTAGCCAGTATGGCAAACACAATGGTGGATAAATTCACCATCAGGAGTAATCCCAAGGGGATGGACATACTGGAATAGTCGATTGCCTTTTGGAAAAACAAGGTAAGCAGCACCGACAAAGTGATTGAATTTACGGTGATGAGGATATTGGCTTTTGTATCCGCCTGATCGCTCAGTCGCTGGCTGTTGGTGGAGGTAATCCGAAACATGGTCTCTATCGTTCGTTCCGGACCGTCATACTTTTTCTTTTTTTCTTTATTTCCTTCCTGCTCGGCGGATGGCGTAATTACTCCTGTTGTTTCGGATTCGGTCGACGTAGCCGTTTCCGCTATTTTTCTCCGCAGATTCTCCAGGTTTTCCTGTTTCTTTTTTTCCAATATATTTTGACAGTATCCGGTATAATACCGGTGATTTTCCAAGAGCCTGACCGTTTTTTTTCGCCAGTCTTCTTTGCTGATGGAGATATTGTGCAGGGTTTCATATTCTTTGCGGAGGCGTTTCCCCCTTTCTATGAATTCCCCGGTACCCAGATTAAACAGGTCGGCGTCGCAAACGATCTGTTCGGGGAGCGTTTGCGCGCTTTGCGGCATTTTAGTCGCCATTATACATTGTTTCACTGCCGCGATCGTATCCCCGTCCAAACCGGCTTTGGCCAGAAAAACACCTGCCCGTTCGGCGCCGGCAGATTCGTGATTATGCGGATCTTCCGGGTAGCCCACATCGTGAAACCAGGCCGATGTCATGACGATAAAATGATCCCGCTCATTCAATGGATAATGCCCGGCGATCTGAACCGCGGCAGCCACGACACTTTCCGTGTGTAGCAGGTTGTGGTACAACAACGCGGGGGAGCTGTGCCCTTGCAGGTAATCCCTGACATAGGCCGCCACTTGTTCAAGCAGTACGGGGTAGTTCATGTTGTGAAGGTTTAAGAGGGTTTAGAAGGTTTAGGAGGTTTAGAAGGGTTTAGAAGGTTTAGGAGGGTTTAGAGCGCTGAACAATCTCTATCTTGCATCCTGTCATTTCGCCAGGTATTGAGCTTCAAAGGTAAAATTTTGTTGCAAGGCTACTTTTGTATTTTTTTATTTCAAAAGGCAGTTAAAAATAATTCACTTTTTCGCACGGTAAATCATTTCACTCCGTTCATGGTTAAATTATATCTCTTTTTCTCCGGCATCCTTTTTCCCGGAATAGCCATGCTGACCGCTCAAGGCCTTAACAGCCCGGTACCTCCGGTTATTCCGCCATACCAGTTTGTGTTGCATGATAGTACCGCTCAGGGGTATTATTTGTCAACCCCGTTCAAATTTGGCGTAAATACGCTGTCTCCCAAACCAGCCGTGATCCTCGATTCAAAGGGGTTTGTGGTGTGGTATATGCCGGTCGATGCCCGGAATATCACCGATTTTAAATTCGAGCCCCGGTGGCAAATGTATCAGTTTGTGCGATTCCTGAATCAGCAACAGGCTGAGTATATTGTTCTTGACAGTATATTCAACCCGGTTGACTCTTTTACCACGGCGAACGGCATTTTGCCGGACAGCCACGATTTTCAAATTACCGATGATGGGACATTCCTGTTAGCCGGGGCAAGCGATACTGTTTTGGATTTGAGCGCTTACTTGTTCAACGGGGTCCCCGGAAGCGCCAACACCCGTGTAATTGGGTTTGTAGTACAGGAATTTGATGAAGACCACAACCTGCTGTTCCAGTGGGACAGCAATGATCATATTCCGCCAACTTCGGGATACGCCTTTTACGGATATAACCCCGGCGGGTTCGATTATTGTCACGGCAATTCCATAGAAGAGGATAGCGATGGAAATTTGCTGCTTTCTTTCCGCCACCTGAACGCGGTGTACAAAATTGACCGCCAAACCGGCAAGGTATTGTGGCAGTTGGGCGGAAAAACCAGTTCTTTTACGTTTTCAAATGATCCGGGGTTCAGCGGCCAGCACGACGCGCGCCGTTTACCCAACGGCAATATCGCCCTGTTCGATAATGCCAACATGGCTGCCCCGCCGCGCATTTCGCGGGCCGTGGAATACGAACTGGACACCATAAATTGGGTGGCTACAAAAGTTTGGGAATATAAATACGTGCCTGGATTTTTCAGCAGGGCCATGGCCGGCCACCAAACGACCCCGGAGCGCTTGCATGCGATCGGTTATGGACTGGTTTTTCGCCCCAATCCGAGCGCCGTGCTGGTGGACGACGCGGGAAACCTCGTTTCCGAACTGTTTTTTGCCGATTCAGTGATGAGTTACCGCTCATATTATTACGACAATTTACCGCTCGCGGGGGTACAACGTCCGTCGATCCAATGCTCGCAAAACAGCGGTACAGTGACCCTGACGGCGCCGCCCGGATACGGGCAGTATGTTTGGTCGACGGGCGAAACGGCAAAAGAGATCAATATTCAGGAATCCGGCGCTTACCAGGTATGGGTAAATTACGGGGCAGGCATGTTGGGCTCCGAACCGTTTTTTGTTCAGGATATAAACATGGCCTGCCCCATAAGCAACGTAAAAAACATTAATGGTATTGATAACCAAACGATTATCGGATATTTTGATCTGCTGGGACGCAGAATTACCCGGCCGGAGTATCCGGAACAAGCCGGAAAGATCTACCTCGTACAATATGCGGATGGCCGGTCAAAATTAATGGTGAACGGTTTTTAATCTACTACTTTAATCACCGGTTTCAGGATAAACTTTCCGTTGCCGGTTTCGACGATCGATTTTTCGGCATCGAAGTCCAGCGTAAGGGAATC
>JAKLJF010000545.1:0-3892 GCA_023151335.1 Thermoanaerobaculia bacterium
GCTATCCACTTTCGCCATCGGACTGATACCCGGCTACGCGACCATCGGGATGGCCGCCCCGATATTGATCCTGCTGTTGCGGCTGTTGCAGGGCCTGGCGCTCGGCGGCGAATATGGCGGCGCTGCCACCTACGTGGCCGAGCATGCGCCCGACCACCGGCGCGGGTACTACACCGGCTACATCCAAACCACGGCCACCGTGGGCCTGCTGGTATCCATCGCGGTCATTCTGGGTGCAAAAAATGGCATGGGCGACGCCAGATTCGACGCCTGGGGCTGGCGCGTACCGTTCTGGATCTCCATCCTCATGGTGGCCATTTCTGTGTATATCCGCCTGAAAATGAGAGAATCGCCGATGTTTTCCAGCATCAAAGTGAAAGGCAAACTGTCGCGCAACCCGCTGGCTGAATCCTTTGGCAAACGCGAAAACCTGAAAATGGTACTGCTGGCCTTGTTCGGCGCCGTGGCCGGTCAGGGCGTGATCTGGTACACCGGACAGTTTTACGCCATGTCGTTTATGGACAAGGTCTGCAACATCGAGTTCAATACCGTGCGGTATATCCTGGCCATAGCCATTGTGTTCGGCACGCCGTTCTTCCTGATCTTCGGCGCCTTGTCCGACCGCATCGGCCGCAAATGGATCATGATGGTCGGCATGTTACTGGGTATCCTGAGCTACCGGCCGATCTACCAGAAAATGCTGGATATCTCCTCGGTGAAAGCCGAAGTGATTGCCGAGAAGAGCTCCGCGGGCCGCAGCGTGGCTTTAGCCGCCAACGGCGACTCCACCATCGTCACCACCACGGTCAAAGCATTTGTCAACGGCAACACGTACAAGGAGATCAAAACAGAGCATATCCCGGCCGATAAAAACGCCGCTGTGCCCAGGGCCGAGCTGAAAAAACAAATGTGGCTTTCCGCCTCCAACTGGTGGATCATGGCCTTCCTGGTGTTCATCCAGATCATTTATGTGACCATGGTATACGGCCCCATCGCGGCTTTCCTCGTGGAATTGTTCCCCACGCGCATCCGCTATTCCTCCATGTCGTTGCCCTACCATATCGGGAACGGCATCTTCGGCGGCCTGGTGCCCTATATTGCCACTTTCCTGGTGGAGCAAAGCAAAACCCCGGCGGCGCCCGGCGGCGACCCGCTGGCCGGACTGTTCTACCCCATGATCATAGCCGCGGTCTCTATGTGCATCGGCGCCCTGTACCTGCCGGCCCGGACGGATAAGCTGAAACACGCGGAAGATTGAGGGCTGCTCCCATGATTGCCCCGGGCTGCCGTACTGGGGTCAAAGTCAGAGCACAGGAAAACATGAATCAGAATAGGAAATATTATCTTGAACTCATCGCGGTTTTAGACTTTCCAAGTTTTAAAAACTTGGAAAGTCTGCACGATAACGAATAATATTTTCCTGATTTTCAACAGCAACCTTGCATAATGACTTTTTACCCAACAGCCGAAGATATCGGAAATTTTTCAAATTTCCGATATCTAAATCCCGTGAAAAAGCCAGCCAGGTGCTTACTTTTAGACGAACCCCTTCTACCCCGATGGCCCATATTTTCTAATCTGTTTAAAATTAAAAAGTCATGAATACATTAAAAAGAATCGCCGGTTTATGCTGGATCGTCCTGTCGTTCGCAGCCATAGCGTTTTTGTTCTCCCGCGCGGGCGCCGAACTGACGGCCGACAAAGTAACGCCGGATAAAAAGATCTTCTGGTACACCATCCTGCCGGTGTACACGCCCCTGATGCTGGGCCTGGCGCTGTTCGGATATTATGCGCTGAAAGGGGAGTACGACAGCGTGGGGAAGGTGAAATAAGGCGCCTGAATGCACATTTTTCCGCCTGAAAGTTGCTGATTTGAGCGATATGCAATAGATTTGTCTGAAAACCAGTAACGCATCCGGGTAAATCTTCCCTACGACCCGGCGCTGATGGAGGCGCTTACAGCGACCGCAGCGTACAGGCAATTTTTATAGCGGCAAAACGACCGAGATTTATACGCATAACTTGTCCCGATGAAGTCGGGATTACCAAAAAAAGTTGGGACAAAATAAAAGCCCGTTGGATGATTTGAAATTTGAAATTGTATTTAACTTTACCTGCTCAAGCCAATACCACATGAACCAAATATTTCCTGTCTTATGTCGGTCCGTTAATTGCGTGAATCCAACCGGATTGGTTGGATTCACGCAATTGTTTTTTACGCGAATGGGGTGCGCTAGTTGCGTGAATCCAGCCGGATTAGTCGGTTTTACGCAACTATTGTCTGCACAACCGGCGTCCGGCAGTTGCGTGTACGAACGGGGCCCGGTAGTTGCGTAAAACCAGCCGGTTTGGGTGGTTTCACGCAACTGTCGCGTGCGAGGCTGGCGTTGACAAAGCGAGTTTTCACGCAACCGGACCTAATAGGGAGAATTGACGACAAACAAAAGTTCTCGACAATATTAAAATAATAAAAATGGAAATATTTTCAGGTATTGGCAGATTCCTTATAGGTTGCGGTGGGTTATCTTTCGCCTATGGAATAAAAAATCTTCTTTCAGAATTGACTGGAACCGATTTTTATACCTCAGAAGAAATTTCTACTCCAATTTTAATTGGAATAGGATTTGCGTTGGTCGGTGGAGTCATTACTTATTTTTCTGTTGAAGAGGAGCAAAGATTACGTGACTATAACGCAAATATTTTTTTGGAAGAAAAAGGCGAAACAAATTTTGCCCTATATTTAAGACCTTTTTTGTCAACTGGAAAGTTATTTATTGATAACCCCTATCATAATAGTTGGGGTGTTGGTGCTGATAGATTTGAAGATTCGTTAATTGATTTGGAAACACTTTTTGTGAGAAATAAACCTGAAAAGTATGAATTCTTCGCTTTAGGCCGCCCAGGTGAACACTGGGGGGCAGGAAGGATGCCTACAACTGAAGATTAGTTTCAATCTTGCCAGGCTATCAAAGTGGGATAGTATCTGAAATTTCTTGGATTTATAAAAACAATTTTACATCAAAATGCATTTTTATAATGCCCTCCGAAAGTTCAAATTTTGATGAAGGAGTTGAAGAATATTGGCATAAAACGATTGAAGCCATAAAAGAAACAACCGTTGAACTCCCATCTTACAACCCAAATGGTTGTTTTTTGGGCTTCAGCAATGAAACATTTTTCACCATATGCGAACTAAAAAATCTTCCTGAAGATATTTTTCTGACCTTTTTTGACTATTACATAGAGTCAAACTCTGATGACCTTGCTAAAACTTTAAAAAATTAATTTGACATGAATAACTTGATAGAAATTTACAAAATTCATTGTGAAATGGTAAACAGAGTAAGCCAAAGAAGGAGTCAAGCAAATCAGTTTTATATAACTGTTCTCTCTGCCTAGCTGGTATCCTTTCATCTTATACTACAAATGAAGCAAAAGAACATATCAGTATAATAATTATCGTAGGAGGAGTCCTTGGGGTCTTGCTATGTTTAATTTGGTCAGTGAATATTCGTTCATACATGCAATTAAACTCCGCAAAATTTAAAACCCTTCATGAGGTAGAGAAAAAATTAGAATTTCAATTTTATATAGAGGAGTGGAAGCATTTAGGAGGGGGTAAAGATGCAAAAAAATATTACCAATTAACTTACCAAAAACATCATGCGGATAATAATACTGACCATCGCGTATATTTTTTCCCTGACCCATATTTTCGCACAGACCCAAAACGCGAAACTTAAAATCACCCCTTTAACCGGAGATTTTTATATTTATACCACTTACAATACCTACGAAGAAAGTCAGGTGCCTGCAAACGGAATGTATCTGGTCACGAACAACGGCGTTGTGCTGTTTGACACCCCCTGGGACACCACACAATTTCAACCCT
>JAKLJF010000545.1:3902-4175 GCA_023151335.1 Thermoanaerobaculia bacterium
CCCTTGCTGGATAGTATAAAATCAAAGCACAACAAAATCGTGTTATTGTGTATGGCCACCCATTGGCACAGCGACAAAACTGCCGGACTTGAATACTACAGGCAACAGGGAATCAAAACCTATACCACTGTCCTTACGGATGAATTATGCCAAAAGAACAACAAGAAAAGGGCCGAATTTTTAATGGCGAAAGATACCGTCTTCCGCGCCGGACAATATGCTTTTGAAACCTATTACCCCGGAGAAGGGCATACCGCGGACAATATTATAATC
>JAKLJF010000546.1 GCA_023151335.1 Thermoanaerobaculia bacterium
TCGACCAGGACCCTGAATTGTTTATGGACCCCGCGCGGGCCGAGGAAAGAAAACAACTGGTCATTAGTCATTGATCTTCCAACCAACTACATAACATGACACTCAACGGCACGTATACTGTAAACGCCCCTGCTCAAACCGTTTGGAACATGCTCATGGATCCCGATACCCTTGCCCGTGTGACGCCCGGTATCACCAGCCTGGAAAGAATAGACGCCGATAACTTCAAAGCCGTGGCCGAAGTGAAATTCGGCCCGGTGGGCGGTGCGTTTTCCGGCAACCTGAAAATTTCCGACCGTAAAGAACCCGAACATTTCACGCTTGAAATCCAGCAAAACAGCAAGATCGGCAACGCCAACGCCGTGGTGCACCTGAACATGAAAGCCCTGTCGGCCAGCCAGACGGAAGTCAGCTTCGAAGGCGACGTGAAACTGTCGGGTATGTTGGCCACCATGGGCGGCCGGGTGGTCACGCCGGTGGCGAATCTGTTGTCGAAGCAGTTTTTTGAGGCGTTGGAGAAGGAGGTGGCGGCGGCTTAATTATACCGCAAAAAAAGCCCTTTCAGGTTTTGTAAAATTTCAAACCTTTGCCGGAAATTAGCTGCCGCATCCTGTTTCTTGCTGTCGTTCGCTACCGCGCTTCCCTGGGCCGATCAGAGAAAATGCATTGCAAAACGATATGGCTAATCATCCAAACATCCGTGGCGCCCGAAAAAACCAGCTCCGGACAAAGCAGAAAATCGCTCCACCCAAGTTAATTGAACGGGAGGAAGCGCATCCAGAACCGGAAGGTCTGCCTGTTATCTCTCCCCGGGCCGCGCTAATTACCCTGGCGGTATTCCTATCCGTTGGATTTTTGTTCCGGGTACTGCACCTGTCCGACCTCAGTCTTTGGATGGACGAGTACGTCCATGTCATGCGGGCAAAAAATTTCCTGGAAGGCGACGGCCCTTTGTTCACCGACGATAATAACGGCATTTTGCTGACCCTGCTCCTGTTGCCCGGTTTTGCCGTTTTCGGCCCGGAGGTGTTTTGGGCGCGTTTCCCCAGCGTTTTGTTCGGCATTGGGGCAATCTGGCTGGTATATCGCATGGGCACCCGGCTGTTCAACCGCTATGTCGGGCTTTTTGCCGCGGCAGGGGCCACTTTTTCCCTGTACCTGATCTTCTGGTCGAGGGTTAGCCGGAATTACGCTATCTTCTGTTTCTTCTTTTTGCTGTTGGGAATGGTTTTTCTGAAAGCCACGGAAACCCGGCCCGACCGGAAGCTGGCGGACTGGTGGTCACGACAGGGCCTTTCGGGGCGTCACGTCGCTTTGTTGCCCGCGGTGGGGTTGCTGTCGTTGCTTTCGCATCAGCTGACCTTTTTCTTTGTGTTTACCGTCTTGTTTTTTTCGCTGATAAAAGCCGTTGTGGTGTTGCAGTCCCGGGCTGAAAAAAGGGAACTGTGGAAATACATCTGGTTGTCGGGCATTTTATTGCCCTTTGCCCTGGTTTTTTTGATACCTGCTCTTGGCGAGGCGCTTAAAAACGTGTTGCAACCATTTCTTTTGTCGAATATCGCCGACTGGGCTATCCCGGACTGGAACCGGCTGGCTGCCTGGTGGGCCGAAAAACCGCTGGAGTCTTTTTATACCTACAACGATTTGCTGCTGTACGACCTGAACTGGTTATATCTTCCTGCCTTATTGGGGCTGGTGGCTGCATACCGGCTGAACCTCCGCGCCGGTATCTGGCTTACAGCCAGTTTTGTCGTGCCTTTTTTACTGCTTTGTTTTATTTTCCGGGAACCGTTTTTGCGGCGCTATCTCATCTTCGCCTATCCTTATCTGCTCATTTCGGCGGGCGTGTTTTTTTATACCCTGCTGGACTGGGTGAAAAAGCAGTTATGGCCCGTAGCCGGCCGGCAGGTTGGCTATGCCCTGATGAGTGCGCCCTTTGTGCTGGTGTTGTTCAATGCCCGCTGGAATGGCATAGCCGATCTGGCATTGGCCCGCAAGCTGGAAGGGCATATCGTGGACATGCGCATAGCCAACTGGTCGTTTACCAACTGGAGAGAAGCCTGCGATTACGTGAACCGTTTCCGGCAGCCCGGCGACATGCTCATGTCCACGGTGCCCACGGCGGTTTCCTATTACATGGAACACGAAAATGTTTTGTGGTTCCGCCAGGCCTATTACGATACGCGCGAAAAACGGTATAAACTTCATCCGCCCAATCCCGGCGGCGGCCCCAGTGCCGCATCGTTCGAGGACCTGGTGCGAACGGTTCAACAGACCCCACGAGGCTGGTTGCTGGCCGATTATTATCTGGAAAACGTTTTCACCGATGAACGCGCCTTGTTGTGGGTGTATCAAAACATGCACTATTACCCCGACGCCTCCATGGATGGCAGTCTGATGGTGTTCGGCTGGGATCACTCCAGGCCAAAACCGGAGCGTCAAAACCTGGTAGTGGAACTGGGCTGCGACGACGATAAAATGGAGTCCAAGGAATATCACATGACGCTGCCCAAAGAACTGTTCAGTCATGCGCAACTGGAAATGACCGTCCGCACCCGTTGGGTGGATTCGGATCAGGAAGCCCTGATCCTGTTCAACGGCAAACACGTGGCCTGGCTGCCACCTAACCGGAGCGCCGGGATCGACGAGGCCACCGTGCCCATCGACCGGAGCTGGATACACCCCGGCCAGAATACCGTGCAGGTATTTTACGAGCCGAACCGGCCAACCGACCCGCGCAAGGGCTTCACCCTCTACTATATGTCGATTGCGGGAAAATGAGGTTTGTTGATGTGTTGATGTGTTGATTTGTTGATTTGTAGATTTGAAGGCTCTGCTTTTGGCCACTCAAATCAACAAATCAACCAATCAACAAATCAACCAATTCAAACTCCAGGCATTCCGAACCGTATATGGCCCTGTGTCCTTTCAGCCGGAAGCCGCATTTGAGCAGTACTCTTTGGGACGGCAGATTTTCCGGATCGGTAACGGCCACTACTCTCGGCACGCCAAAACGTTTGAAGGCGTATTCGGCAATGGATCGGGCGATTTCGGTGGCCAGCCCCATGCCCCTGAACGCGGGTGCAATCACGTAGCCCAATTCAAGATCGTTGTCGGGCTGATACTCCACATGGCGAAGCACGGCATTGGCTACAGGCGCGCCGGTTTCCTTCGAAAATGCAACCATGCCCCCAAGGCCGGGATGTTCCCCCGCGTATTTCATCAGCATGTCGATCCGTTCTTTTACCACGGCCCGGTCGGTTTCCGGCGGGCGGATGTACCGCATCGTCTCCGGATCGCTTTGTAAATGGTAAAAAAAGTCGAAATCGTCGTGGGATATGAGCCGGAGCAGCAAGCGGGGTGTTTCCAATAAGGGAGGGAGAGCCATTACAAAAATTTATACCCAACAAAAGTAGGCTTTGATTTTAAAATGGCGGAATCCGTCCGGTGTTTCTACTTTTACGCCCTGTTATGAACTTCCCGTTCCTGGTAGCCCGGCGTTATCTGTTTGCCAAACGCAGTACAAATGCCATCAACATCATCACCGGAATTTCGGTGTTTGGTATTGCCGTGGGTACTATGGCGCTCATCCTGGTGTTGTCGGTTTTTAACGGTTTTGAGGATTTGTTGTCCGACCTGTTCGGTCATTTCAACCCGGAACTGAAAGTGACACCGGCCAAAGGAAAAACCTTTGCCGTCGACAGCCTGGCGCTGGAAAAAATCCGCGCTTTGCCCGGCGTAGCCGAAGTGAGTGAAACGCTGGAAGAAATCGCCTTCTTCGAATACGAAGGCGCGCAGGATTTCGGGGTGCTCAAAGGTGTGGACGAGCATTTTGCCCGGATCAACGGCATTGATTCCACCATTCGGGAAGGCGACTATTTACTCAGGGAAGACGACCGCAATTGTGCCGTGCTGGGGGCGGGCATGCGCAACAAACTGAGCGTCAACGTACACAACCCCATCGCGGCGCTAACGATCTATATGCCCACCGAAAAACAGGGCGGTGTTTTGTCCAAACCCTTCATAACGCGATACGCGTATCCCAAAGGCACATTTTCCATTCAGCAGGATTTCGATAACCAGTATGTATTGAGCAACCTGCAGTTCGTGCGGGAATTGCTTGAGGCCCCGCCCGGAACCGTTTCGGCGCTGGAGATCAAATGCAGGCCGGGGG
>JAKLJF010000547.1 GCA_023151335.1 Thermoanaerobaculia bacterium
TCCGGCCGAAAGGCGGCCAGCCTGCAGCCGGCGGCCGGGGCTCAGCGATGCCGGCGCCGAAAAACCGCCGGCCCGCGAATTCGAAAGGCCCCAGGGCCGCCACATCGAGGTTGGCGCCGGGAACCACTGAAAACAAAGGCGTCTCCAGTTTGTGCACGGCTTGGATGATGGCCGCCACGGGCGTCCCCACGGGATTGACTAAAGGCACCGCCGCACCCTGGAAATGCTGGTACGCCTCCCCGTAAGGCGGGATGCAACCGATTCGGGCCTCGACGCGCAGCGGTTCGATGTTGCGCAGGGTCATGCCGGCGACGAAGACATCGACGAAGACATCGAAATAACTGTGCGCCGGTAAGTCTTTACCGGATTGGGAAGCCTTTATCTGCCCCATCGAAGGCAGGTCGGGGCTTAACCGGAGATGGAGTTGCCCCAGCAAGGATGTAGTACCCTGGAGATTCATACTCACAATCTGGGTGGGGATGATGCGTTTGCCGGTGCTGTCTTCCTGCGGCTCGCCGCGCTGGATCACGGTGGGGCCGGCGACAAACACGGTGTCTCTTAAACTTAAAGGTAAAATATCCAGGATGATCATCCCCAGCGACGGCGATTCATCCAGGCCCGCCGGGGAAAAAAGGCGACAGGGCGCGTCTTGCCCGTATGCGTCACGGGCCGATATGGTGAAAAGCGCCCAGATTAGAAAGATGGCGAATTGGCGGCAGCGCGGGAGGAGGAGGTGTGGTTGCATGGCTGAAACGGCATTTAGAAAACGTTATCGCAATTTTTGCCCCGTCTCCTGACAAATGCTTGCACAAATCATTCAAATCCTTGCCATAACATTTTATTTACGCTTTTAAGCCCGCCCCCCCTTGGCGACACCCCGAATGCTTCCCCGAATACGCGCGTAAAATGCACCGACGACGTGAAGACGCGGTTGCACACGATTTCCGAAATATTCAGGTTTGATTGGATTGACAGGGTCTTGGCTTTCACTGCCGGGAATGGCTGAAAAATTGCCGGCCGGGCGGTCGCAGTAGGTTTATGTCGTTCAGGGATGTTCCTGAACTGCTCCGGGGAGGATCATTCAGGCGCCTTGTCGAACGGAATCCGGCGATAAATTTGTTTCAGTGGAATACGGATATCGATAGATTGGAGAAAAACTTCATTTTCAAGACCCCGGATCTCCGTCTCCGCCCACAGACCGGGTTTCTCCCGGAAAAACAGCAGCGCCTCAGGTTTTTTCTGGTTAATCAGGCAGTATTCCTTGAAGCTGGGAAGGCTGCGATATTCTATGAATTTTTCCCCCCGGTCATGTTTTTGGGTCGATTTCGAAAGCACTTCGATGATCAGCACCGGGTTTATAATGGCGTTTGTTTCGATGTCCGAAATAAGAGGGGGCGCGCTTACTACCACGGCATCGGGGTAAACGTAGTAGTTATACTGGGGAAGGTAGATTTTTTGTTCTGCGCTAAAGACTTCAAAGTCTTCCCGGTCAAATAAGGCGGATTCCAAAGCAAACAAAATATTTTTGACAATCCGGTTATATGGAATAGTTGTGTTCGGCATAGGTTCCAGGATTCCGTCGTAATAGTTGTACCGTTCACCCGTGCGGGCTTCCATTTCCAGATACTCGCTAATCGTATGTTTTTTAATTTCAGTAGCCGCGGCAGTCATAACCAGAAAAATTTTGAGTAAAAATAAGGGTTTTTTGTATCCAATACTAAAAACATCCTGCTCTCATTGTGATTTACGCCTTCCCGCCCGGTACCCACTCGGCGACGCCCCGAACGCCTCCCCAAACGCCCGCGTAAAATGCGCCGGCGCGCTGAACCCGCAGTCGTAGGCGATCTCGGAAATATTCAGGTCAGAATGGGTCAGCAGGGCCCGGGCTTTTTGCAGGCGGAAGTCGCGGATAAAAGCGCCCGCGGAGCGTCCGGTGAGGGCGCTGAGTTTGCGGTGTAGTTGCGGCTGACTCATGGCTGCCGAGCGGGCCAGGGCTTCCACCGAGAAGCGGTGGTCGGCGTAGCGTTGTTCGAGGATGGCGTTCAGTTTTTGGAGGAAGGGATTTTCCGGCGGCGGTATTTTTTCCGGGCCGGACGGGTCGGCGAGGAAAGCTTTCCGGTAGTGTTCCTGCATACGTTGTCGTTGTTCGATCATCTGCGCCACCCGCACGCGCAGTTCCGTTTCGTTGAAGGGTTTGGACAGGTAGGCGTCGGCGCCCTGTTCGAAGCCTTCGAGGCGGGAATCCGGGTCGGCTTTTGCGGTGAGCAGGATGATGGGGATATGGCTCGTTCGATCGTCGCGTTTCAGGGTGCGACATACTTCGTAGCCGTCTTTCTCGGGCATCATCACGTCGCAGATGATGAGGTCGGGGATCAGTTCGAAGGCCCGGTCGAGGCCTTGTTTGCCGTCGGGCGCCAGGATGGTTTTGAATGCCGGGCCGAGGCAGGAGGCGATATAGCGGGCCGCTTCGGGGTGGTCTTCGATGATGAGGATGAGCAGCCCCGTGCCAAACTTTTCAGGGGAAGGAAGAATCCCACTGGAACTATTCACTCCCGGGGAATTAAACGGACCTTCCCTAAGTATGAAATGGGTGTACGCTCCTTTATTTCCTTGCAGTGAGATTGCATTCAGCGCCGGAAACGCCACCACAAACGCGCTCCCCACTCCCACCGCACTTTCCACCGCGATCGTCCCGCCCAGCAGTTCCACGAGTTCTTTGGTCAATGCCAGGCCGATGCCTGCTCCACCGGGATGAACCGATTCCGGGGCCCCGGCCTGATAGAAGCGGTCGAACAGGAAAGGCAGTTTTTCTGCCGGAATACCGGGACCGTTGTCGCGCACGCTAATGCGCAGGTTTTTCTCCCCGGCTTCCAGGCGGAGTTCCACCCGGCCTCCGCTGCCGGGCGGAGTGAATTTCAGGGCATTGGATAGCAGGTTGGACACGATAGTTTGCCATTTTTCTTTGTCAAAATCCAGCACAAGCGTTTCCACATTGGCGCTGAACTCCAGTCGTATGCCGCGACCTTCCGCGTAGCTGTGAAAAGATTCGAGGAGGTACCGCAGGAAAGGGATGAGATCGGCCCGGGTGTAATCGGGTTTCAGCACGCCCGCGTCCAGTTTGCTCAGTTGAAGCAATTGATCGATGAGTTGCAGGAGGCGTTCGGCGTTTCGTTTGACCAGGTGCAGTTCGTCTTCGCCCAGGGATTTTTTCTTGTTCAGCGCGCCGCTGACAGGGCCAAGGATCAGCGTGAGCGGCGTGCGGAATTCGTGGGTAATGTTGGTGTAAAAGCGCGTTTTGAAGCGGTCCAGTTCCTGAAGCCGGAGCGATTCGAGGCGGGCCATTTTTTGGCGAAGCCGGAAACGGAAAATGAGCTGGACAATGATGGCAAGCAGCAGCAAATACGACAGGTAGGCCCACCAGCTCGCCCACCAGGGCGGCAACACCTGCAAGCGGATCACTAATTCCTCTTTTTCCCCGGAACAAACGCCGTCGGCGTTACAGGACCGAACGCGGAAGGTATAAGCGCCCGGACGTAGATTGGTGAACGTCACTTTGCGATCCGTTCCGATGTCAAGCCATTCGTCGCGGAAACCTTCGAGGCGGTATTGATACCGGACGTGTTCGGGATCGATAAAATACAGGGCGGCAAACTCAAAAGTGAAAATACGCGCGCTGCCGGCGGGAATCCGTATATCAGTCACCAATTCGGTCGCTTTGCCAAAATGAATGGAGGAGTCGGGGATGCTAAAATCGACCAGCACTACTTTAGGCGGAATGGTGTCGCACCAGATCGAATCGGGGTGAAAAGCGTACAGGCCCTTGTTGCCGTGCATCAGGATGCGCCCGTCGCGGCAGGCCAGGGCGCCCACAGTGTTCATCTCCAGCATGTCTTTGCCGACGGGATAATGTTTGAAAGCCTTTGTTCCGCGGAGTTTTGGATCGTAGCGGATGATGGAGGTCAGTCCCTTGAGCCAAAGGCGGCCTTTTTGGTCGCAGGCGATGCCCATGAGTTCGGTTTCGGCCAGGCCGTCGCGCGCGGTGAACAGGCCGAATTGCAGGGTTTGAGGGTCGAGTTTGCCCAGGCCCTGGCCGGAAGCGATCCAGGCCGTGCCGTCGGGGGTTTGGGTAAAGCCGCGGATGAGGATTTCGTGGCGCTTGCCGGGCATGG
>JAKLJF010000548.1 GCA_023151335.1 Thermoanaerobaculia bacterium
TCTAAATTTGAAGAAATTGAAGCCTGGCAATTAGCGCGGGAAATGTGCCGCTTGGTTAAGCATTTGACCGAAAAAGAAAAGTTCAGTCAGGATTGGGAATTAAAAAAGCAAATCAAGGCGTCTTCCGGTTCCGCTATGGATTGTATCGCTGAAGGCTATGAGCGCGGCAATAAAAATGAGTTTGTATTCTTCCTCGGCATTGCCAAAGGTTCAACCGGAGAAGTACGCTCACAAGCCTATCGTGCGCTTGACTGGGGATACATAACCGAGGAAGAACGGAAAGAACTGGACAAATTGGCCTGGCGCACAGGAGCCGCGCTTCAAAAACTTATCCAATATTTAAATGCTACCCCCAAAGGAGGCCAGCGATTTGCAAAGATTGATAAGGATAAATCAATTCCCGCCGTATACTCCTTTAATCCCGATTTTCCTACCGAACCCCCGCCCTATTTGCAATAACCCATTAAAGCCGCTCAACCCGCTCAACCCGTTAAACCCGCTCAACCCGTTAAACCCGCTCAACCCGCTCAACCCGCTCAACCCGTTAAACCCGCTCAACCCGTTAAACCCGCTCAACCCGTTAAACCCGCTCAACCCGCTCAACCGCTCTATATGCTGCAACGTTTTTTCCAAAAATACACCGGCTTTTTGCGCAGCCTGAAACTGGTGTACGTGATCAATAATTTGCTGAATTTCAGGCGTTTGCTGCCAAATCGCGCCTTGTACCGGCGCTATGGCCTGCACAAGAGCATATTCAGCCCTGTCGGCAGCGCCGATTTTCCGGAACACCATCCGGACATTCCCTGGATCGACCGCCCCGATGCCGCTGAACAACTGGAGAAACATCCGGCTTTTCAGGCCATGAATCCCGGTTTGCAGGATAAGGTGCGGCGCTTCCTGACAGATGGATTTATGATATTGGAAGGATTTTTCGGTCAGTCGGACACGGATGCCCTGAATGCCGAGGTGGATCGCCTGTTGAAGGCCGGTAAAACTGGATTTAACTATACCGGCCGCAAAATTTTCAACATTCACGAGCAGAGCGGGCTGGCAAACGATTACTTTTTCCGGCATCCCAAATTACTCGAACTGCTGTCTTTTTTATTGGGCAAGCCGGTCATTCCTTTTCAATCGCTCAGCTTTGTACAAGGCAGCGAACAACGCGCGCACTCCGACTCCATCCACATGACCACCGAGCCGCCGGGCTACCTGATCGCTACCTGGACGGCCCTGGAAGACTGTACCGAAGACGGCGGGCCGCTGTTCTATTACCCGGGTAGTCACCGCCTGCCCTACGTGATGACGCCCGATTACGAGTCCGGCAATACGCGGTTTACTATCGGCAACAACAGCAACCGACGGTACGAAGACAAGATCGAAAGCCTGATCCGGGAACACGGACTGGAGAAAAAACTATTCCTCGCCCGCCGGGGCGACGTACTGGTCTGGCACGCCAACCTGCTGCACGGCGGCAGCGCCATCACGCGTCCGGGCGCCACCCGGCGCAGCATCGTATGCCATTATTATGCGGAAGGGGTAATCTGTTACCACGAGATGTCGCAGCGGCCGGCCATCATAAAACCATTACTTTTTTAATGGGGCGTTTTTGGAAGGTATTTGGCAAACTGCGATGATAATGGCTTTTAAACCAGCCTCTTTTTATACCAATTCTCCACAAACCGGCGTTTACCCCGGAAAATCCTTCCCGCCTGCTGTGTTTGGGCAAAACCTGCCTACATTTGCGCTCGTTTTTAACAAAGAAAACAAATCCGCAACACCGGCCTTTTCTGCCCAGGGTAGAAATCCGGGTAAAACGCGGCCTTACTATTCCGGAAATCATGAACCGAATCCAACGTTGTTTGCTGCTGTGCAGCCTGTTCCTGTTGCAACAATCTGCCGTATTTAGCCAAATGAAAGGCTGGGAAGTAGGCGGCTGGGTTGGCGCTTCCAATTATTTCGGCGACCTGAATACCAATTACCGCCTCGACCGGCTGCACCTGGCCGGCGGGCTCAATACCCGGTACAACTTCAACGACCGGCTGGCCGCGCGCCTCGGCGTCAGCTATGGCCGGATCAGCGCTTACGACGCTGATTCAAAAAACGTGTATGAACGGCGCCGCAACCTCTCTTTCCGCAGCGACCTGGTGGATGTCAACATGCTGCTGGAGTTCAATTTTATGCCCTATATGCATGGCCACCGCGACTACTATTTCACGCCTTATGTTTTTTTGGGGCCGGCTATTTTCTTCTATCAACCCCGGGCCGAACTCGACGGAACCTGGTACAATCTCGCAGAAATGGGTACCGAAGGGCAGTTTCGGGGCGAGGAATACAGCACCACCCAGGGCGCCCTGGCCTATGGCCTCGGTTTTAAGGTAGACCTCTCCTACCGCTGGAGCGTCGGGGTTGAACTGAGCGCCCGCAAGGTATTTACCGATTACCTCGACGACGTGAGCGGCGTTTATGTCGACTGGCGCGATATACGCTCTATCCGCGGCGAAGTGGCCGCCGCCCTGGCCGACCGATCCGTGGAACCCCAGATCGGTCAGCCCGGCCGCCAGCGCGGCAACGGCAAGAACAATGATGCCTATGCCTTCCTGGGCGTCAGCCTGCATTATTATTTCGGGGAAATCCGCTGCCCTTCGTATAATCGTTGATTTGTTGATTTGTTGATTTGTGCGACAAAGCGCAAAGCCCTCAAATCAACAAATCACCCAACAGGTGCGTAGTGCGAAAACTCCAGATTCGCCACGGCCCGTCCGGCGCTCAGGGTGCGTAAAGCCGTGACGTAGCCGAACAATTCGGCCAGCGGCGCCTCGGCTTTCAGGGCTATGGCATCGCCGGAACGGCTTTCCTGGCCTTGCGGCAGGCCGCGGCGCCGGTTGAGGTCGCCCAGTATCGGTCCGATATATTCGGCCGGCGTCACCACTTCCAGTTTCATCACGGGTTCGAGTAATTGTGGCGCGCATTGGGGCGCCGCGGCACGGAATCCATATTTGGCGCAGAGTTCGAACGCCAGGGGTTTGGAGTCGCCGGAGCGCATGGCGCCGCCCGTTATTTTTACTTTTACCGGTTCGAGGCTGTAGCCGGCCAGGGGGCCGCTGTTGAGCATGGAGGCAAAGCCCTCCAAAATGGCCGGCTGGTACATTTTGTCAATTTCTTCCTTTGCCGCGGACCATTCGAATTGCAGGCGTTGTTTGCCGGTCCTGGCGGCCTCGTTTTCCAGGAATTTTTCATCGGCAGGGCCGAGATCGAATTCGATTTCGGCAAACAGGTTGACGCCGCCGGGGCCGCCGCGCTGGTGCTCGAGCCGTTCGCGGTGGCGGATGGTGCGGGTGAGCGCTTCGCGGTAGTTGACCTGGGGTTTGCCCTGGTTGACGGCTACGTGGAACTCGCGTTTCAGGCGGTCGAGCAGGATTTCCAGGTGCAACTCGCCCATGCCGCTGATGACAGTCTGGTTGGTTTCTTTGTTGAATTGTACCCGGAAGGTGGGGTCCTCTTCCTCCAGGCGTGCGAGGGCATGTTCCAGGTTGTCGAGATCGTGCTGGGTTTTGGGTTCGATGGCCAGGCTGACGACCGGCTCGGGAAACACCATACTTTCCAGGGCAATAGGGTGTTCCGGGTCGCAGAGCGTATCACCTGTACGCACCTCGTTCAGCCCCACTACGGCCGCAATATCGCCGGCTTCCACCAGGGGAATTGCATTTTGTTTGTTGGCATGCATCTGATAGAGGCGCGTAATGCGCTCTTTTTTCCCGGTACGGGCGTTGAGCGCCTGTTCGCCGGATTCCAGCTGACCCGAGTATACCCGGATAAAACAGAGGTGACCGACGTGCGGGTCGGCGGCGATTTTGAACACCAGGGCACAAAACGGCTCTTCCGGCGAAGGTTTACGGTTCAGCGACGCTTCCGTTTTGGGATGCAGGCCTTTCACGGCATTCAGATCGGCAGGAGAAGGGAGGTAGTAGCACACCGCGTCGAGGCAGGGCTGCACGCCTTTGTTTTTATAGGCCGATCCGCACAAAACGGGTGTAACGGCGCCGGAACATACCGCTGTCCGCAGCGCCCGGCGGATATCCGGCAGGGTAGTGGCGGATGGATTATCGAGCAGTTTTTCCAGCAGGGCGTCGTCGTACACGGCGATTTCCTCCAGCAGGCGTTGCCGGTA
>JAKLJF010000549.1:0-2244 GCA_023151335.1 Thermoanaerobaculia bacterium
ATGTGCTCACGCGATTCAATATGCTGCCGGCTTTTGTAGCTGTTCCACAGGAATAGCCAGATCATTCCAATGGTAAGGCATGTAGTGCCCGCAATTATTGGGTTCATTTCTCCGGGTTTTTCATTGATTATATTAAAAAAGGGAACCCGTAAATAGGGCTCCCTCGTGTGCTGCTGTTTATTGTTTCCAGGAATATGTTGTCTCTGTAAAAAGGATCAGTCGAGCGACTGATTGGCCATCGCGGCGCTGTTCACCATTTGCTGGTATTCCTGCGGCGTCAGGTTATCCATACAGAAGTTGATCGGATTGATCGGGCTGCCCTTATAATGCACTTCGTAGTGCAGGTGGGGGGCAGTGGAAAGGCCGGTATCGCCTACTTCGCCGATCTTCTGACCTTTTTTCACCCGTTCTCCGACGCGCACGTTCATTTTATTCATGTGGGCGTACCAGGTTTCGTAGCCATAGCCGTGGCTGATGCGCACGCAGTTGCCGTAGCCGTGGTGCCAGCCGGCTTCCTTGACGATGCCGTCGCCGGTGGCCTGAATGGCGGTGCCGACGCGGGCCGGGAAATCGACGCCCTCGTGGAATTTTTTGATCTTGTATACCGGGTGGATGCGGTAGCCGAAACCGGAGAGGATATTCATGCTTTTTTGCAGCTTGTCTTCCCGCACCGGTTTGACGCTGGGAATGGAGGCCAGCATTTTTTGCTGGTTGTTGGCCAGCTCCTGAATCGTGTCGAGCGACTTGCTTTGCAGGGTCAGCTGGCGGCTCAGCACGTCAATTTTTTCTACTGTTTTGCGGATATAATTACCGCCATATTTAAAAGCGTCCAGTTCAGGATGCGCTTCGTGGCCGCCGATACCGCTGTTCCAGATGTCCTGATCGACGGGATCCATGCCGAAAACGGCGCGGTGTACGTTGGCGTCGCGTTCCTGAATGTTATGCAGCACTTTGGACATTACCTCGAGCTGATCGTTCAACTGGCTGTATTTGTACTCCATTTGTTCGATCTCGCGGATCAGCTCTTTTTCGCGGGGAGATGGAAAATACGTGTAGAGAACGGCAAGTAAAGCAACGGAGGTAACGAGTACGACGGAAAAAAATCCGAATGCCTGCCAGATTCTTGTTTTAAAGGGGACTACGACTTTCTCGTACGTTAGGGTGTGAATGTTGTAAACAAACTTTTCTTTCCTGCCCATACTTTAGGTGTTTACCTGGAACATCAAATCGATTCTGTGTGTGGTTGTTCGTTTTGAATCAATTGTGCGAACAATGTACGGATGAAGTTTCGTTTGGGGTGCAGGTTTTGTGGTGGCGGTGGAATTGTCCGCAGGCGATGTTCCCGGTCTGTTAATGCTGATTAATCTTTTATCAACCGGCGCACAAAAGTAGAAAAGCGTCTTCTTTTGACAAAACATTTTGCCAAAAATTGCAATATGGGCGGCTTATTTTGTGAAAAATGCTGCCTTTTTTGCAATTTTTATAGCATTCCTGCGAGGTTTACGGTATTATTTTCGGTCTGTCGCTTTTAAAAAACAGGTAATTTTTTTAAAGACAGGCTGCGAAGAAACAACATTTGGCGGTATCGTATTGACCACAAGCTTACATTTAACATTTATCTGCCGGCATTGCGGCCGGATTCCACGGCCAGGTCGAGGATCATGATCTTTTGCCAGATTTTACCGGCCAGGCCCTGGGTAAGCGATTCGAGGTCGTTGACGGCATTGAGCACCACGGGGTCGTCCATGTTCTGTGCGAAGAGGGCGGCAATCTTGCTGTCGAGGGCCAGCATTTCGGCGCAATAATCCAGATAACGCATCAATTCGTAGCGGGAGAGGGATCGTTTGGGCGACGAGGCGGTGTCGCGGAACCCGGCGAGCATGTAAGCGGGGTCTTTGGTCAGTTGGTGCATATCCACCACGTGGGCAATGGACCGGAGCCGGTGCAGGGCTTGCAGCGCGTAATGCCGCTTGATGCGGGTTTCGACGCTGACCAGGAAAAAGAAAGCCAGTCCCAGAAAGATCAGTTCGTTGATGCCTGCTTCAGTGGCTTGTAACAGTTCGCCGATATTGTCGGTATTGAAGGTAAAATTTTCTGCCAGGACGTTTACGGCCCCAATGGCCACAAATATCAACAGCATGCCGGCTGCTATTGATGCGATACGCACCGGCCATATCGGCGGCCTCAGCCGGAGTGCCAGTTGCTCGGATTGGCCGGCAAGGTGGCGGAATTCTTTACACACCT
>JAKLJF010000549.1:2254-4163 GCA_023151335.1 Thermoanaerobaculia bacterium
CACCTGGAGCAGACCGGAATCCGGAAACCGTTCGGCAATCCGGTTTTCGAGTTTATCAATAGTAGCCAGGATACTCGCCGGATTGAGTTCGGTGTATCTGCCGTCGGTATGGGATTTGTCCCAAAACCGGAAAAACAGGTTTTGCCAATTCATACCAGAAAAGGTTTAACGGGTTGAGCAGGTTGGCGAATGAACCTGTTAAACTGCTTCAATCTTTTCCATCTCCGCCATGATCAAATGCACCCCGTTTTCCGACATCGGCACCAGGGGTAGCCGTACCTCACGGCTGCAGAGTCCCTGCAATTCCATCGCGGCTTTTATGCCCACGGGGTTACCTTCGATAAATAGCAATTTGTATAGATCAAGCAGTTTCAGGTTGAGGCGTTGCGCCGTCGGCAAGTCGTGTCGCAGGGCTGCGCGCACCATATCGGTAAAGGGCCGGGGCATGGTATTGGCGATAACCGAAATAACCCCGTCGCCGCCGGCAGCGATAAGCGGCAGGGTGATAAAATCGTCGCCGCTGAGCACCAGAAAATCTTTGGGTTTTCCCTTGATGATCTTCATAATCTGGTAGATATCGTCGCTGGCTTCCTTTACGCCGAGGAATTTATCGCTGGCGTTAGCCAGGCGCAGCGTCGTTTCGGCAGTCATGTTGGAAGCGGTGCGGCTCGGTACGTTGTAAATAATAATGGGCAGCGGCGAAACCTCGGCCAGTGCCATATAATGCTGGAAAATACCTTCCTGGCCCGGTTTGTTATAAGCGGGATTGCTGGACAACAGGGCGTCGATGCCATCGAAATGGAACGCCTGTATTTTTTCCACCATGGCGGCGGTGTTGTTGCCGCCGAAAATGCCGGCCACCAATGGCAGGCGTCCGCGATTGACCTTGATCGTAAAATCCAGGATTTCGCGGTGTTCCGTATCCGACAGCGTGGCCGATTCGCCCGTGGTTCCAAGACTGACCAGGAATTCCACGCCGCCTGCGATGACGTGTTCGATCACCTTTTCCAGGTCTTCCCAGTCGATCCGGCCATTTTTAAACGGTGTGACCAAAGCAACACCGGTGCCCCTAAAGCGCTGCTGCTGGCTCATATTTTGATGGGACAATTTTACCGAGATACAGGTCGAGCTGATCGATGAAAAATCGCACCCCTTTTGCAGCCGGCGTTTCCAGCATCAGGTCAAAATCATTGGGATGCTCCGTGTAGGCGCCGATCTTCATGGCCGCCGGCGAAGTGGCGGCCACCCATTCCAGCAAGGGAATGTCATGGCTGTGCAGGCAGAGCAGCAGGTCAAATTTTTCTGCAACAAAATCATGCACCGCGGCGCTGTTGGGAATACCGTTCCAGCCCCGTTCTTTTTGTGTAAACTGGGGAAACTGCGTTTGTCCCAGCGCGATTTTTTTTATATCCACAAAACCGAGCAGACGGACTTTTTTTGTCGGGCTTTCCAGCCGGTGCGCAAAATCAAGCACCTCCTGCCGGTCCTTTTCTTCCGTGGCATCGAACAAAATGCCAATGTGCCGGGCGCTTTCGAAGGTATGCGTTTTACGTCGCCGTTTTTGGGTCTTCAGGTGATGCCGGATAGACCTTTTGAGTAATGTTGAGCGAATGTTTTCAAACATAGCGTATCAGGTTATCATGTTTGGAATCAGGGGGTTGTACGTTTACGAAACTTTTTAAGTTTCGTAAACGTGGGCTCGCTAAAGGGCTCACTTCCCGGCGGGCACGGCCGGCAAACGCCGGAAATGCCCCATTTTGCTGTATTTGTCGATGCGGGCTACGATACGTTCGTCGGGGTCCTGGCGGCATATTTTTCCCAGTTCGGCCAGGATATGGTTTTTCAGCGTTTGAGCCATGGCTTCCGGCGCGTTATGGGCTCCGCCGAGCGGTTCCCGCACGATGCCGTC
>JAKLJF010000054.1 GCA_023151335.1 Thermoanaerobaculia bacterium
ACTGCCATCGATCTTAAATTCGGTAACGCCGCAATTCAGCAAACCTGCCGGCCCGGCGTCGGCCACGGGGTCTTCCTGGTCGATTCCCACCAGTACGCCGGACACTGCCGTGCATCCGTTGGAAATATCCGTCACGACCAGGCGATACAAACCCGGCGCATTCACGACGGGAGCAATAGTATTGGGGCCCGAAACGATACCGGGCCCGGTCCAGGAGTAGGCAAAATCCGCCCCCGTACTGGAAGCGCTGCCATCGAGCGACAATTGCTGCATCGCACAGGTGAGCGAGTCATTGGGGCCGGCATCGGCTTTGGGTACGCCCACGTCGGCGGGCACCGTGGTGGTGGCGCTGGCGGTGCAGCCGTTGAGCGTGTTGGTCACTATCAAACGGTACGTACCGGCACTGAGCACCACGGGGTTCAGGGTGCCCTGGCCCAAGGCAACAGCGCCTGCCGGGCCGATCCACTGGTAGGAAAATCCGGCGCCGGCGCTCGAACCCGTGCCATCCAGGGTGACATTGTTGACCGTACACGTAAGCGGAGGCCCGGGCAGGGTGGCGGCAACAGGGGGCGTAATATTTTGCCCTACCGTCACCGTGGAAGAGGCCGTGCAACCGGATTGTTTGTGTACCACGATCAACTGGTAGCTGCCCGGCGCGTTCACTACCGGGAACAGGGTGTTTGCCCCGGACACGATTTTTCCATCCGGCGTGTACCATACGTAGCCATACGCCGAACCCAGGGAGGAACCGCTGCCATTGAGGGCCTGCTGTTTGAGGGTACAGGTCAGATCTTGCGCGGTGGCGGTGTTGGCCACCGGTATGACTTTCAATTCAGATACGGTAATATTTGCCGTGGCGGTACAACCGTTCTCCGCGTTGAGGATAGTCAGCTGGTAGGCGCCCGGCTGATCGACGGTGGGCGTAAGGGTGTTCTGGCCGCTCACGACATTTCCGTTGGGGGTAGTCCACTGGTAAGTAAAAGGGCTGCCCGACGACGACCCAGAACCGTTGAGTTGCAGTTGCACCGTCGCACAAGTGAGCGGGGCAGCCGGGGCGATTGCGGCTACCGGCGGGGTAATATCCTGCACCACCGTGACGCTGGCGCTGGCAGTGCAGCCGTTCAGCTGGTTGGTCACCACCAATTGGTAAGTACCCGGTTCGTCTACCTGCGGCAAAAGTGTGCCTTGCCCGCTGACGATATTTCCACTGGCAGTACTCCAATTGTATAAAATGTTGCCGCCAAGGCTTGAACCGGCTGCATTCAGCGTCACCGATTGGGCGACGCAGGTGAGCGGCGGCGCCGCTGCAACCGCGGCTTTCGGAAGATTGATCAAACTGATCACGTCGGCGTCATCGGAGGCGGTGCAGCCGTTTACCGTATTTACCACTACCAGCGTGTAGCGGCCGGCGGCGTTGACCACGGCATTACTGAGCGTTTTTGAACCTGAAAGTATACTCCCCGGATTGGCTACCCATTGGTAACTGATACCCGTTCCGGTAGTGGAACCGGCGCCGTCGAGCGTGGCCGTGGGATTGGGGCAGGTCAGCTGTTTGTCGCTGCCGGCTACGGCCGTGGGCGTGTTAAAGTCGGCATTGATCGTTACCGTACTTTGCGCGCTGCAGCCGTTTTGTGTATTAGTGGCCAGTAGCGTATAAGTACCTGCCGAGTCGACCACCGGATTAAGCGTATTGGCGCCGCTGACAAAGTGGCCGCCGTTGGTTTGCCAGTTATAGGTTATCTGCGGGCCGGCCGATACCGAACCATTGAGCGTCAGTTGCGGACTTTTACAATTCAGCGTCGCATTGGCCCCGGCATAGACGTAGGGCGCGGTGGTATTTTTCAGCACGGTCACACTCGCGGTGGAAGTACAACCGCTCGACAGGTTGGTAACGGTCAGTTTGTAAATGCCGGCTTTATTCACTACCGGGGTCAGGGAGTCGGCCCCGCTGACAATGTTGCCGGAATTGCTTGTCCACTGGAATAACAACGCAACCCCCTGCGATGCCACGCCCGCCGACAACTTGACCGTCGGGTCGGTACAGGTGAGCTGCCCTGGTGGCGCCGTGGTGATGACAGGGGCGGCGAAATTGCCGGTAATGTTCACGATAGACTGGCTGGTGCAGCCGTTCAGCAAATTGGTAACGGTAAGCCGGTAATTCCCGATCTGACTGACAGTCGGTGTATAGGTGTTTGCCCCGGCGACAATAAGCCCGGGAACAGCCGCCCATTGGACGGCAAAATGGGCGCCGGTGCTACCCGACCCCTGGAGTTTCAGTGTTTTGTTTGCACAACTCAGCGAGAGTGTAGGTCCGGCGTTCGCCGACGGCAAAGCCTGGTCGGCGCTTACGTTAACAGTCGACGTGGCCGAACAGCCGTTGTCCAGATTGGTGATTCGCAGGGTGTAAATGCCGGCCTGACCGACAAACGGGGTAAACGTATTTGCCCCATTGACAATGTTTCCCGGATTGGCAGTCCACTGAATATTGAAGCCCGGCCCGCTGTTGCCCGAACCCTGAAGTTGTATCATTGTATCGACGCAGGTAAGCATCCGCGGAGGCCCGGCACTGACGAAGGGAGGAGTCTGATCGGCGGTGACCGTGACCGTGGCCGTACCCGTGCAGCCGGTGCTGAGTTGGGTAACCCTGAGCACGTACGTGCCGGCCTTGTCGATGGAAGGCTGGAGGGTATTGGCGCCGGAAACGATATGGCCGTTCGGGGTGGCCCACTGGTAGGCAAAATCCGGCCCCGTACTGGTGCCGCCCCCGTTCAGCGTGATCACCGGATTTTTACAACTTACCGGACCGTTGACAGCGGCAACCACCTGGAAGGGTTGCACGATGGAGTCGCAGATCACCGCCGTGCAGGCCACCGCGTCGGTGACCGTGACGCAGTATTTGCCACCCGAGAGGTTCAAAATGTCTTCCGTCAGGGCGCCGTTCGACCATTTAAAGGTATACGGCGCTACGCCGCCTGTGACCGACAGGTTGATCGCGTCGGTAGCAGCGCCGGAGCAAAAAGCGGAGATCACCGTGGTGTTCAGCACGATGGGAGGCGGGGGGGCTATGGTGACGGTCATGGTGAAAGTACAACCTTTGGAGTCCGTTACGGTGATCTGATACGTCCCAACCGACATGCCGGTGACCTTGTGGCCGGATTCCAGGCCATTCAGGACGCCGTCGTTGGTAATGGGACCGTCCCACATCACGTCGAATTTTGGGGTACCACCGGTCATGACATACGTGATGCTGCCTTTTGTATTGCCGGTACAACCGGGCCCTACCGGATAGGCGGTCACATAGAATCCGTCGCAGGAAACCGGGTTGGCTTCTGCCGTGGCTTCGTCGTCGTCCGGCAGGTTGTCATTTTTGTCGTCTTTGTTGAAGGAACTGCGTATATCGCTGTCGGTATCTACCTGATCGAGTTCGGTTATTTCGGCGCGGTTGATGAAATCGCCGCTTTGGTTACTACCCTGCAGAACGCTCGCTTTAAAAGTCAGCGTCACCGTTTCGCCGGCGTCCAGTTGATCGATGGTCCAGATCAGGCGCGGGAGGTCCGAGTCGACCGGAATGATCATGGCCCCGGTACCCTTGGCGTCATAGCCCATGGTGCCGGGTTGGTATGCAAATCCGGCGGGCAGGTAGTCGGTCACGGTCAGGCCGGTGGCCGGCATGTCGGCATCGGCTGAATTGGACAGGGTGAGGGTAAAATTCACCACATTGCCGAACACCGGCTCAGGGTTATTAATGGTTTTGGTCAGGGAAACGTCGACCTGGCAAAGCGCGCCGGCCAGGCCGGAAAATGCATCGTACAAAGTGGCCGGAACGGCATTGTCCCCCACCACCAAAAAGTCCGCCTTCGACATATCCAGGGTGTTGGTGATAAAGGCAAGGCTGTTCAGGCCGTCCGTGATGGATTGAACATTGACGAGCGGTACCAAAGGGTTGTTAAATGCGACGGCGAAAATGTGCGCGCCTTTGGCCTTTATCGCGTCGGCGGCTGCGATGGCGGCGTCGAGGGCGCCAACAACGGGCACTGTGGGCTCTCCATCGGTAAAAAACACCACCAGCGGGGGCGTGGGGTCGTTGCTGGCAATGAGGCTGCCGGCTGTATTCAATGCCGCTTGCCAGTTGGTCAATCCCGCATAATCTTCCGGGTCGTAGGCGTTGGCATCGTTCTGGCCGTTTTTATTGGCATAGAGATAATTGTTCAGGTCGCTGAGATAGCTGTTGTTGACCTGTTTGTATCCCGGGGCGCCGCCGATGACGGCCAGTTGAGCATTCGACGAAAATTCAACGATGGCCATCCTTGAACCGGTAAAGTTGAAGGCCTGGGCAAAGGCATAAGCGCCCGCCCGCACCTGCGGGGAAATATTGGAAGCGCCCGGCGAATTCCCGCCTATGGAAGCCGATTCATCCAGTATCATGATAATATCGGTCGGACAAACGAGTTTCAGGTTGGGATTGGGTATGCCCGACAGTTCTTCCGGCGAGCGCGAAAGGGAAAGCGCCGGCCCACGCAAGGGGCTGTCACCGCGTTTCAGTACTTCGAAAAGCGGCGCCAAAGAACCGTTGAACGGAGAAAGGACTTCCACGACCGGGTCAGCGGTTTTCACTTTGCCGGGCGGCATGACAGTCGATTGGGCCGCGAGCCGGGAAGCGGAAGCCAGCAAAAGACAAAAATAAACCAGTAAAGTTCCGGACGCCAACAAACCGGCCTGGTATTTCGGGGTTGAACAATCGGTCATGGAAAAACTATTCATACCACGGAATTTTTGTAATTTATGAATAATCAACAGGATTAACGGCAGGCAAAGGCGGCCGGCTACCGGTGTCCCGGCCAAACAGGCCGGAAAACAATAGCCGGATACCCCGCGGCGCCGCGGAAATGATGGCGTGTCCCTGAAAAATTTGAAAAAGGAAATAACTGACCCGGGAAACAGGTATACAGACGAACCCAGTGCTGCTGCGCCAGGGCAACAGCAGTAGCCTGCCGGGGGCAGGCATGCGCGCTCACTGCCATGAGGCGCAGCCAAAAGCGGGTGGTTCGGTACTTCACCGGATTAAATTTTAGCCAATCCTGTCAGGACCGGGATCGAAGTGAAGAATACCAGATGCCTGTCGGTTTCCGGTATCGCGGGTTACGGCGATTAAAATAATGGGATAAAGAAAGCACAATGCTACGCCAGGTTAACTCATTTTTAGTAGTTATCGTATGAAAAGTACAAAAATTTACCAAAAAAATGGGATGATTTCATGGTTTTCCCGGAGTGGAATCCCCGACTCCCCACGCCCGGCTTCCACAGACCCGATGAAATCCGGGAAATATTTTTCCAATAAGTGTTGGATAATTGAAATGCCCGGCATTACCTTTGCCGCCGCTTTAAGCGAAAGGGTTTTACTGCCTGTTTTTTTAAGGGCGCATAGCTCAGCTGGTTCAGAGCACCTGCCTTACAAGCAGGGGGTCGGAGGTTCGAATCCTTCTGCGCCCACTTGATTTTCAAAGGGTTACGTCGAAAAACGTAGCCCTTTTTCTTTTGGTTTACATCATGGTTTACATTACCTGTTCTTTTGCCCAAGACTTGAGGCAGAAACTTATTACTTTCACTTCAAAAATCGAAAGTGGGACATGTTAATCCATGATGTTGAAAACTGCATTCAAAGAGGCCTTACAAACGCCTACTCTTCATTGGTCAGATCATCTGATACCGGCTATCTTCGCTCCAAAGCAATTGAATATCTTTACTTCAAAATATGTTCTTGAAATTAACCAACGAAATGTTGATAGCAATAAATAAAACCCGGATAAAGTTTTAAAAAAGCCGGATTTGAACACAAATTGCTAATTTAAAAATTCAATTTGTGGTCTTTTAGCAGGCAACAAGACTGCCGTTCAATCTTTGTCACACTTAGGACATTTAGTACGATTTGTCCGATTTGTCCGATTTTTTCGCTATCTTTGTACCGCCTTCTCTGCATGAACTCCGACTCCACGTCGTTGAAGGGTAACCTTCTCAGTGCAGCAGCGGGCTTTTTTTATTTATAACTTGTTCGCCGCAGTCAGCGGGTTTTTAGGCGTGTAGTAGTTGCCGGAATTCCGGTAGTTGGCACTGTCGTACAAATCCACCACCAACGAAATCTGGTCTTGCAAGAAGTTGTAGTAGCGGACTTCGCCCCGCTCCAACACCCGTTGCACCGACCAGCAAAAGTAGTCCGCTACATTTAGCAGGGGTTCTACCCGATGATTGAGCACGTTGAATAAAACGTTGGTGGTTTCTGCCTTTCCTTTGTTCCGGTGCCGGGCTTTTTCGCGGGCAAGTTGCAAGTTGGCGTTTTTGGTCGCCTTCCCCCGGCTGACAATGTTCAGTACCAGTTTTCCTTTCCGGCTCAGTTTGTTTTTCAGCAGGTGCGACAACAAGTCGGCATAAAATTCCGCTTCCTTCCCGTTGTGTTTGGTTTCATACAGCGCCGGGATTTTGCGCCCGGCGAAGGCTTCGAAACTGCAATTCAAAGAGCGATATAATCGAAAAAAATCTTGCGCACTTCGGGTATGTCGTCGGTAGCGTGAAAGTAAAAACCGCCCTCCCGCACCTTCTTGTTTATGCTTGGAATCTCCTTGAAATACGGATCGTTCACCACCTCATTTTGTAGTTCCACGATGCGCCGGCGGATCGGCTCCAAAGGCTCTTTGAATTTGACCATGCCCAGAATGAAGCACAACGAAACGCCATTTTCCCCAACAATCGGCACTTTCTCTTTGCTGTAGAAGGTGGTATCTCCAGCTTCATCCAGGAAGCGGTGGTAGTCCCGGATAGTTAGAGGGGTTTCGGACGTAGTTTCTTTAGACATGCCTCGGTCCGTTAGTATAATTCTTTTCATTCAACTTCCCTTCCTTTTTCCAGCAAATCACAGGGGCCGGTGCTACCCGATTCACTTTTGAAAAGCAAGACGGCGAAGTGCGGGAGGCTTACGGTACCCTTAATCCCGACCTTTTCCAGTACGAAGACAAAGGAAGTGACCGCGGTGAAAGTCCGACTGCCATTAAGTATTTCGACCTCGATAAAAATGCTTGGCGTTCGTTCCGCGCCGAACGCATTTTAAAAGTAGCGGCCTAACCAATAGGCCGCTTTTACTTTTCCAACTGCCAAAATAATTTTACTATGCCCGCGTCTCAAATCTCATTTCATCCCGGTGAATCTTCAATCGTGGAAATTCGCGTAGCTACACCCGTACCGCTCGATTGGCTTACCTTAGTGCGTCACTCGTTTATGTCGTTGCTCGAATGTTTACACGAACCTTTGCCGCCCGATGCGGCCTATTTGCAAGGTGAGGCAATCGGCTTGTTGTACTCGCTCAATCCCTTACCCTCGCAAATGAAAGCAGGTGTGGCGGCACTCGAAACGCCGCCCGATGTGAGCGAAAACGCGGGGTACTATTTCACGCCGGACGGCTTGGTGATTCGCTTGCAAGTACCTGCGACTTTCGAGGGATTGGACACGGCTTTGCGGGCGTTGCTTGCGGTCGGGCAGCATAGCGGCTGCCGTCTTTCCGATGAAATCCGCGCCGGTTTTTTTGAATTGCTTGGTGCTCTCATTCCCTCACCTACTGACATTTCAGCCGCTTATAAACTCTCGCCAATTTCCCAACATTTGTAGTGTGACAGCCTCGGCTGCCGGGTTTGCTCGCATAGCACTTAAATAGCGCCTTGTTGTCGAGTTGCCCCGATAATACCACTTCATATAAGGCCGGTGCAGCCTGTCGTGGGCATCCCATATTTTATTTTATTCAAAGAACAGCTGTAATGAGAGCGAGTTGGGCAATCGTACATCGCGCCGAACACTTGCCGTCCCGGTGCTGAAAATAGCCGGTTGCCAAGTAATGTTTTGTACAGCGATTACCATTACGGGCGCAAGTAAAATACCATCTTTACCCAATCCCTAAATTGGTCGGTACGGCTTCCAACGTCACTTGGTATGAGTTCGTCGTAAAGTAAAGCATCGGATAGGTACAATAGTGCCCCATTTTAAAAGCCCTGAATAATCTAAATTTTTTGGAAAAATTCTGATTAACAGTGAGAACGACATGTCTTTGTTGAAGTTATTTTCCCCTTATCTCTTGTACCTTCTTTTCAGCCGGTTCGATGACGCCCACCGACAAAGTAGAAATCAAATGCCCTTCGTTTTTGTATTCGTAGATTGGTAAAACCCAAGGATAGGGATGCCAATGTTCAAACATAGCATATTCGCGCTGCTCCTGTAAGATGATAGGGATAACCGGCAAATTAGGCATGAAGGGAATAATGTGACTTAGTTCCTGCGGTACACTCTTTGCTTCGGTCAAGTCGGCAATGACGAAGCGCGACAACTTCGCCAAAATGGAAATTGTTTCAGTCAAGTCGCGGGTAGCTGGTTTATCAAAGTCGAAAAGGATGGGCAGGAAATTGCGGTTGCGCAGTTCATCGCGGATGGCGTCAAGTACCTTTTTTCGTTTGTCGGTGAATCGGCCTAATATCAATATAGCTTTCGAGGTAACAGTTTCGATTACATCGCGGAATTTTTCGTTGTTTAGAATCAAATAGATGAAATGAGCGATTTCTAAGTCATCCACTGTAATTTCCCTTTCTCCGGGTTTAGTTATGACCAAATCTCTCTGAATTATGCCTTCTTTTTTAACGCCCCATGCTGATATACCGTAAATTTTAGCACCAACAATATTTGAATTTGTTAGAATAGTTTCTATTAAAGAAGTTTGAGCCAGGTTAGCATGGCTCAGGTCGGCAGATCGGAGGTTAGCATGACTCAAGTTAGCATGGCTCAAGTCGGCTCCACGCAGGTCGGCTTCACGCAGGTCGGCTTCACGCAGGTCAGCACCGCACAGGTTGGCACCGCGCAGATCTGCCCCGATCAGGTTTACACCGCGCAGGTCTGCACCTTCCAAGTTGGCATCCATCAAGTTTGCACCGAAAAGGTTGGCAGTGAACAGTTTTGCCCCGCAAAGTTCGGCACCACTCAGGTCGGCACCACTCAGGCTGGCACTGTACAGATCAGCACTCTTCAGGTCAGCATAACGCAGATCAGCACAGCTCATTTCAGCATTGATCAGAGTGGCGCCAATCAGTTTGGCGTTGCCCAGATTGGAACCACTCATGCTGGCGACATTCAGGTTGGCACCCTTCAGGTTAGCATCTCTCAGGTCGGCATGGTCCAAGTTAGTGTAGGACAGGTTGATATAGCTCAGGTTTCTGTAGGATAGATCGCTGTAGGACAGATTAGGTTTTACATTTTTATTTTTATTTCGCCATGTATTCCAACTTATCCCCTCCCACGATTTTTTTAAAATTTTAAGGTGTCGCGCATTTGCCATATTAGGTCAATATCTAATTGTTTCACTCAAAGATAACAAACAGCAACAAAACCTGACAAACCATAAATTTTCGGCAGTGTTCACAAATGACATATACAATACTATTTCACGCTGGACGGCTTGGCAATTCGCTTACAAATTGCCGCTACTTTCGAGGGACTGAACGCAGATTTGCGGGCATTACTTGCGGTCATGATGATCTAAGGAAAGTTAGGAGGAAAATATCGAATAACGAACTACAAAATGCTTTAAAATTATTCAATCAAATCTGTGAATATCAATTACCCGGATACATTAATGAGTCTGTAAGTTTTTCAAGAAGATACAATGAAGTTTCAAAGTTATATAATTTGGGTATGATAAAATTAGATGATAGACTACTCATGGAAAATCAATTAACAAATTCTTTTTTGACTACAATTATACAAATTGGGGACGAATACAGCTGTTATTAAATAACGGATTGGTAAAAACCGCAGATCCATGTATGTCACACCCCCACAAACCACCCCCAATAAAACCAAAACTGGTGCCGTGCGGGTCCGTCGAGGAATTCATTGGCCCGGTAGTCGAGGCCGAGTTCCAGTTTATTCCGGTCGTTGAAGTTGATACCCAGTACGCCTACTGCCCGGGTTTCCAGGTCGAAAGCGGCGCCTTGCAGGCTGCCGAGATATTCATTATTCAGTTTGGCGTACAGTTCGCCGGGATCCACGTTTTGTCCTTGCAGCGGCATTTCGACAGAAAAGCGGTAGCGCAACCGGAATTCCGGCGGCTCCCCGGGCCGAAAGGTTTGATCGGCGGCAATGCGCTGGCCGGTGCGGAGGGTGCCACGCCGCGACACAACGGAGAACTGCTGGATCAGGCGGTGTATGGCCTGCCCGTCCTCGAGGCGCAGCAGATAACCTGCCCCGGCCGTGCTGCCGACGCCGGTTTTTCGCAGCAGAACCGCGGCAAAGTCGGTGCGTTCGTAGCGATAGTGGCCGTTTTCGGCTTCACCGAAACGCCCCTCGGCAAAAATCTGCCGGGATTCGATGCGCAGGTTGAATTTCCAGTTTTCCGGCCCGTCGGCGGTGAGGTTGATCTGCGGCAGAATACCCGCCCGGTAGCTTTGTTGCGCGGCGCCCTGCCGGTATATGAAAAGTGCCAGGAACAATAAAAATGCCGGTTGTTTCATGGTTCAGTAGTCAAGATTGTCCGTGTTTCTGGGAACAATTTCAAGTTTCGACAACAGTTTGCCGGCGGCATCAAACAAAGCCTCGTATAATTTGGGCTTTCCGGCTTCCCGGCATTTGAACACGATTTCCACGCGTTCGGTATAGGGTTTTTCGGTGGCGCCGGAGCGCAACAGGTCGTGCAGCGCCGGCGCCGGCCCGGTCCATTGCAATTGCGTTTTAGTGATCTTGTGGCTGGTAAAAAGTCTGGCTAAAGTGGAGTCGATCTTTTGCCGCAAAACGGCGTCCAGTGTGGAAAAATCGATCTCGAATTCGACATCCTGCACCCTGCCGGCAGTATCAAACTCGATGCTGAAATGCCGGCCCTCTTTTTTGAGCTTGGCCTCGTAGGAAAAAAAATCCAGGTTGATTTCCTGGTACCACCTGAGTTTTTGCCCGCCCAGCGCGGAATCTGCAAATGCCCGGGCCTGCGCCGGAACGGCTCTTGGGCGGATGCGGATCTCCCGCTCGTATTTTACCTGGGAAAATGCGGCCGGTGCGGCGGCCAGCAGGGCCAGCAACAAAGGGCACAGCAAACGGGCTTGTAAGAGAACGACATCAATCTTGTTCATGGGCGATAGCAATTGCAGCATGCTGTTTTGAGTAGTAACCTTTTACTGTCGCGAGGTATAACAACTCGGGCATATATTGGGTTTTAACGGCTCTTTCGCAGGATTTTCTCAACTTTGGGCCGTTTAAAAAAAATGAAAGCCCTGCCGCCGCCTCAAACCCGACTTTTTGTGTTCGGTGCCAGCGGTTTTCAGTCACAATATGTCCAGTTTGCCCGGCTGTGTTGCGAAAATGGCCTCAATTTTGCAGATGGCTTACCCGCGTACCTGAGCCGCTTCAAAGCAGCCGGCGAATGTGTACGCCCCGACGACGGTCACCACTGGAACAACGGGGGTGACGAACTGGTCGCGGCATTTTTTGCAACCTTACATCGACAAAACGTTAAACCCTTGAACATTCTCGGAATTTCAGCCTATTACCACGACGCCGCTGCCGCCGTGCTGCGCGACGGACGCATTGTGGCGGCTGCACAGGAAGAACGGTTCACCCGGAAAAAACACGACCCCTCGTTTCCGGCTAATGCCGTACGTTACTGCCTGCAGGAAGCCGGCCTGACGATCGACCAACTCGACGCCGTGGCGTTCTACGATAAGCCGCTGCTCAAATTCGAACGTTTGCTGGAAACCTATTATGCTTTCGCACCGAAGGGGCTGCGTTCTTTCCTGGCCGGCATGCCGGTGTGGCTGCGCGAAAAAATGTTCCTGAAACGGGCGCTGCGGGAAGAACTGGAGAAAATTATGCCCTACAACCGCCGCCGGCTGAAACTCCTCTTTCCGGAACATCACCTCTCGCATGCGGCGAGCGCGTTTTACCCCTCGCCGTTTGAAGAAGCAGCCATCCTCACCATTGACGGCGTAGGAGAATGGGCCACGGCCAGCATCTGCCACGGCAAAGGCCCTTCGGTCACCATTCTGAAAGAACTGCGGTTCCCGCACTCGCTGGGGCTGCTGTATTCAGCCTTTACCTATTTCCTGGGCTTCCGGGTCAATTCCGGCGAATACAAACTCATGGGCCTGGCGCCCTACGGCAATCCTTATTCGCCCGATATCGAGCGGTATATCAACATTATCCGCACGGAACTTGTCGACCTGCGGCCCGACGGTTCCCTCTGGCTCAACCAACGCTATTTCGACTACGCCACCGGCCTGCGCATGGTGCGCGATGGAGAATGGGCCCGGCTGTTCGGCTTTCCCAAACGCCAGCCCGAAGACGAATTGCAGGCGCATCACTGCAACCTGGGCCTGGCCATTCAGCGTTTTACAGAAGAAGTGGTGCTGCAAATGGCCCGCGAAGCCAAACGGCTTACCGGCGCCCCCTATCTCTGCTTAGCCGGCGGCGTAGCGCTCAACTGCGTGGCCAACGGTAAAATTCAGGAAGCCGGCATTTTCGAAGACGTATTCATCCAACCCGCGGCGGGCGATGCGGGCGGCTCACTGGGCGCCGCGCAGGCCGCCCATCATATCTTTTTCCAGCAGGAACGCCCGGCGCCAACCGGCGCCGATAGTATGCGGGGGAGCTACCTCGGCCCCGAAGTATCCGACCTCGACGTGCAGCGCGTGGCCCGCAAATACGGCGCGCCTTTCCGCCATTTTGAACACTACGACGAACTGGCCCGCGAAACCGCCGCCCTGCTCGACGCCGGCCACGTGGTGGGCTGGGTGCAGGGGCGTATGGAATTCGGCCCGCGCGCCCTGGGCAATCGCAGTATCCTCGGCGACCCCCGCAATGCCGAAATGCAGAAAAAACTGAACCTGAAAATCAAATATCGCGAAAGCTTCCGGCCCTTTGCCCCCTCGGTGCAAGCCGAACGGGTAGCGGAATACTTTAGTTACAACGGCATCTCTCCGTATATGCTGCTGGTGCACCCGGTGCGCCCCGATCGCCACAAACCCCTGCCGCCCGACTACGACACCCTGCCCGTGCGCGACAAACTGTACCACCTGCGCTCCGACCTGCCCTCGATCACGCACATCGACTTTTCGGCGCGCATCCAGACCGTGCACCGCGAAACCAACCCGCGCTACTGGAACCTGATCGAACAGTTCCGCCAGCGCACCAGTATCGCCGTGGTGGTGAACACCAGTTTCAACGTGCGCGGCGAACCCATCGTGTGTACGCCCGAAGACGCCTACCGCTGTTTTATGCGCACCGAGATGGATTATCTCGTCGTCGGCAATTATTTATTCAATAAAAAAGAACAACCCGACTGGCTGGAAAAGGACGGCTGGAAGGAGGAGTTCGTACTCGATTAACTATGGAATTTCTACACGAACTTTTTCAATTTTTGAAAGCCCGCAAAAAATGGTGGCTGGCGCCCGTAGTGCTGGTACTGCTGTTACTGGGCGTATTGCTGGTCATTGGCGGCGGCAGTGCAATTGCCCCGTTCATTTACACCCTGTTCTGATTATGGATAAACGCGCTCAATCGCTGCAAACCGCTATCGTCATCGTGGCGGGTTTGCTGGTTTTTTATGTCTGGTTGCACAATCCCTGGCTGCTGCGCGGGGCATTGGCGGTGGCCCTCACAGGCGTATTCTCGCCTTGGCTGACGGCTAAAATCCACGCCGGCTGGATGCTTATGGCCCAGGGTCTGGGCTGGTTCAACGGCCGGGTGTTGCTGTCCGTGGTGTTTTTCATTATCCTGACGCCGTTTGCCTGGCTGGCGCGCCAATTTGGTTCGTCTTCTTTTTTGCTGCGCAAAAAACAACAGGAGGAGAGCTATTACGCGGAGCGCAACCACACTTATGAGCCAAAAGATCTGGAAAATACCTGGTAGGGTAGGGTTACGTTGGCATTTTTAGCCGCTCGTAAACAGCTTTCAGGGGAAATTCCAGTTCGAAACGCGATAACCGGATCACGTCGTCCGGTTCGGTGAAATATTGGGTTTCCCAGCGTTTGTCTTCACCCCGTATGTGAAGCTCCACCAACATTTCGTCCTGGTCAGCTATGAGGTAATACCAAAGTGAAGGGATATCGAAGTATTCTTTGCGTTTTTTAATGCGGTCACGTTGGCCGGACTGATCGGAGGCAACTTCGGCCATCATGACCGGATGTTTGACGATGTAGTCGTGTTCGTCGTCCACTACCGGGGCTACTACGAGGTCGGGATAGCGGTAAATGCCATTGGGTATAACTTCGGCTTTTACATCGTGATCAAAAATCTCGAAACCGCGGTG
>JAKLJF010000550.1 GCA_023151335.1 Thermoanaerobaculia bacterium
GGGGGGAATTTGGGTTGTGACACAAACAGGGCTCAGCCTGTACCACGGGAAAACGGATAAGTTTGAACTGCTTTTACCCCCCGGTACCCCGCTCCGCCTGGCAACAGAGCATGTTGTGGAATTTAGTTTCCCCAAGTTTAAAACTTTGAAATAATCATCTGGCAATTTGCCCAAAGCATCCACGCTTCCGAACTTTCCACTGTTTTTTCATAATCCCAGGATAGCCGCCGGAAGAAATTGAAACAGCCGAAGTTTCGTTCGCTAATCTAACGAATGGCATCCACAACATCCCGCAAATTAAGTTGCCGTTTTCTTTGCACCAGCAAATAAACCGCTATAACTTCCCATTGGGAATCAGTAAGTTTTTCAAACTTTTCGCGCCTAAACTTGAGATTTGGTACTCCCAAGTATCCGCACTGATTCCCATTTTTTATCCTAATCTAAATTCCCCAACATGCTTTTAAAGTATTAATAACGCTCAATCATCAGTAGATGCGCCGCATCATCACCCACAGCCCTCGCTCTTCTTCCTTCATCGGTTCAAAATCGATGGACGCCTCCTCGACGGTTTCAAAACCCGCTTTTTTATAAACCTGCCGGGGGCTGCTTTTCATCACCAGTTCTTCCCTTTCAGGCGTCGTATAGGTGAGCAGGTATTCGATGTTGGGATCGGCCACGTCACTTCTTCGTTTGCAAGCCCGGATTCGCCCAATCCTTGTCTTCGTCGCAGAACAGGCCGGCTTTCAGGCGTTTGGTTGCAGGGTCAATCAATTGTTTTGAACGCCACTCTGCCCAAAACTCCTGGTCGTTGGGTTTGCCGTGATAAGCGCCGTTGTGGGTAAGGCCGGCGAGCCAGGTTCGTGGCTCCGAGGGCCGTTTTGGCCAAGTCGAGTTTTTCAATACAAATGCTTTGAGCGCCTGCAATCAAAGCGCGAAGGAAATTATTCGAATCTGGCATATCTCAGGAAGGGTTGTGCGGTGGTGAACGGATGAATTGGCAAATGTAGACAAAAATGAACAGGTACAGGTCTTGCTGTTTTTTGCTAAAAACGCTTACTTTGTAGGCAGGACATCCGCTTTTTTCGCCTAAAACTGCTCAGCCCATGCCAATTGAAAGCTATCTGCTCGCCTTTCGCCGCCAATTCGGCGACGTGTTATTTTCTTTCTTCCGCAATTTTTTCAAACCCTCACTTCCCGTTCCGGCGCCAATGGTAACGCCGGCCGACCGTGAACCCGAATATCTCCGCCATCTCCGCTTCATTGTAGAAATTCATCTCGACGAGGCCGGCTTCCGCGTCGATGCGCTTTGCCACGAATGCCATGCCAGCCAACCACAACTCTACCGCAAACTGACGGCCCTCTCCGGCCTCTCGCCCGGCCGTTTTATCCGTTTTATCCGGCTGCAAAAAGCCCGGGAACTGCTCCGCCAGCCGGGCCGCACCATTGCCGAAATCGCGTTTGAAACCGGCTTCGGCTCGCCGGCGCATTTTACCCGGCTGTTCGTAAAAATGTTTGGAATGACGCCCTCGGCATACCGGAAAAGCGGCGGATGAATGAAATGGGCAAGGAATTTTTCCGGGATGAATGATTTAGACAAGGAATTGAATGAAATGGGCAAGGGGTGGGAAGGGTAGAAGGGTAAATTTGGGGGAACTAACCATTTCAAGTGATGAAATTTCTACCCACCTTTTTGCTCGCCACCCCATTTACGGTTTTTCTGTTCCTTTTACATATCCCCATTCAGGCCCAGGTATTCACCCCCCTTTGGGATGTCCGCTTCGGCGGCGACGGCGATGATCTGCCGCATTGCCTCCTGTTGACGCCGGATGGGAATTATGCCGTCGGCGGTTTTTCCTGCTCGCAGGCAAATGGCGATAAATCGGAAAATTCGCAAGGCGACTATGATTACTGGCTGGCAAAGACAAACCCTGCCGGCGGCAAGCTTTGGGATAAACGGTTCGGTGGCGATGACAGCGATCTCCAAACCTGTTTACTGTCCACTTCCGACGGCGGTTACCTGCTCGGCGGTTCTTCGTTGTCGGATAGTAGCGGGGATAAATCACAGCACTCGCGCGGAGCCTGGGACGTTTGGCTCGTAAAAACAAACAACGCCGGGGTTAAAATGTGGGATAAACGTTTCGGCGGAACCCAAAGTGATATGCTCATGGACATGGTGCAGACACCGGATAAGGGCTACCTGCTTGGGGCAATTTCCCTTTCAGGTATCGCCGGAGATAAAACTTCTTCTGCTCAGGGTGGTTGGGACTTTTGGGTGATCAAAATTGACTCGAATGGGATCAAACAATGGGACAAAGGGTATGGCGGAACCAGCGACGACCGGCTTTCCGGTATTCAGCCGGCAATTGATGACGGGTATTTGATAGCCGGTTGGTCTTTTTCAGACAGCTCCGGCCACAAGTCACAGGTTTCCAAGGGCAAACGAGATTTTTGGATAATAAAAATTGATTCCGAAGGAACGAAAATCTGGGACCAAAGCTACGGCGGAAACGGAGACGATGTACTGACCCGTATCCGACGCACGGATGATGGGAACTACTTTCTAGGCGGCTACACCACTACAAGTGCAAACGGAGACAGGAGCCAAACCTCCCAAGGCGGTAAAGACTATTGGGTAGTAAGCGTAAACGCCAATGGAAATGTTTTGTGCGAAAAAGGGTTTGGCGGAACGGCTGACGACGAGTTGACGGATATACAGCAATTGCAGGACAACACTTTTCGCTTGTCCGGATATACCTTTTCTCCAAAGGGTGGAGATGTATCGGAAGACGCTCGCGGCGCTTCGGATTTTTGGGTCGTCAAAACGGACTCCACATGTGCCAAATGCTGTGACAAACGTTTGGGCGGTAAACTGGAGGATAACGCCACCGCTTATCTGTCACTTTCCGGCCACGAAAGTGTATTGACCGGCTATTCCAGGTCGGATCAGGGCGGCGACAAAAGCCAGAACTCCAGGGGTGGGCTGGATTATTGGGTGTATAAATTTGAAATGGACTGCGCCTGCATGGTGGGCAATTCACCGGAGCCCCGGGTTACCGTCCAATTGATCGTGCAGGCCGGTCCGAACCCATTCTCCGATCATTTGAGATTTTGGATGGAAATCCCACCGGGCGAGGATCAAGTCCGGGTACGGTTGCTCAATCCGTGGGGAGCAGTGCTGCGCACAAACATTTACGAAGTTCAGGGACGATCTCAAATTGAAGACGATTATCTCCTGACAAACATAGAAACCGGTATTTACTTGTTGACAATAGAAAGCGCACAAGGCATTCAAACAATCAAATTAGTTAAGCCATGAAAAAACGGTTATCCTGCTTGCTATACCTCTTATGCCCGTTGTTGTCAATGGCGCAGCAACCCCTGACGCCCATCACTCCCGCTCCGGTTGTTTCCCCGCCGCCGCCCGTGGCTACTCCCCGTATTCCGGCGAGTGACGGGCCGGATGTGTTTCCGAGGTGGCATCCTTATGTACAGGTGGGCGTAGGTGCAATGGATTTATCAACAGACAACAATATCGGTTTTGCCATAGACCGGGATAATATCACGCATGTGCTTATCGGAGGCGAAAAACAATTATACTATTACCATACGGAGTACGAAAGACGTAATGCAAATGGGTTTTCCAGATCGGACACTCTTATCGTCGACATAAAAAATGATCATTCCATCAAAGGATTTGATCTGGTATGCGGCCCCGATAAAGATGTTCATGTCGTATGGTCGGAGTATTCGGAAGCGACACAATCATCAGATCTCTATTACCTTCGGCGAGACTCCACTGGTTGGTCTCATCCAGCTAAAAAACTGACGGATGCGTCGCCTGCTGTCTGGGCTCCTTGTATGGTGATAAAGGACACTTGTAAAATTAACAACGATTGCCCTCCGCCGGATTTCTTCACTTATATACAAGATGACTGTTGTTTAATTGACACTATTATAAACAATGTACCTATATATATCGATATATGCCCACCACCTTCGCCACCACTCTATAGATGCCCTTGCGGTTGCGTTGATTATAACGCCGACGTGCCGCAAATTGAGCGTATTTTTTCTGAGGGTTATCTTGATCCCGAATTAGCAGTAGATTCCAACGGCGTCGTCCATGTCGTAGCCCGCTACCAAGTGAACACTATATTAAGC
>JAKLJF010000551.1 GCA_023151335.1 Thermoanaerobaculia bacterium
CGAAAAGCCTAAAATCCTTAAGTCAACGGCATTGCCCTAAAGGGGAGGGCGTCGCGTAATCCGCAATCCGCAATTTAGAACCTGGCCGTAATCCCCCCCAGTATATTGATCCCGTACATGGGGTAAGTGAACCAGCGTTCGCGGGTATTATTAAGCACGTTATTAAAGTCGAGGAAAACGCCGATGTTGTCGGTAAAACGATACGTGCCGCCAAAGCTGAGATCGAAAAGCGCATCGCTTTTGCGGGCGATACCTTCCTGGTCGAGATAAGGAATGGCATCGGCCAGATACACTTCCGCTTTCAGACTGGCCTTACCGTCGAGCAGTGTATAGACGCCGCTGCCGTTAAATTCCAGGCCAGGCAGGCCCCAGCGCTCCTCCTCGTTGAACATTTCGAAAACGTTCTGACTGATGGTGGCCGTCACGACCAGACTTTTCACCGGCACAAGTTTAACCGTTCCCTGGATACCAAAGATGTTGGCTGTATCGTACAACACGGTGAACCGCGTGATGCCCGGCAAACCCGCGGTATCAAAGCGGGTTTGATACAAGGCCATGTCGGATGCTTTGCCATAACTGACCTGTCCCTGGTATTCCAGCCAGCCAAGATTCCCTTTCAGTCCGCCGTAGAAGTTCAGCCAGTGGGTGTTGCGTAGGTCCACGCCGCGGATCTGAATAAAGGGGTTATATTCCGCCATGGAGCGGTAGGTGTTTTTCCGCAAATCACCGCCGGCGCCGGCAAAAACCTGCAATCCGTCGCCCCAAAGCCGGAGCAACAGTTCCGCATCGGGGAAAATCTTGAACTCATCGCGGTTGCTGGCGAAGGTACCGCCGACCTTGAACCGGAGAAAATCAGTATGGAAGGTAAAATTGGGTTGCAGGTAGATATTGTTCAGGGTTTGTTTCACCGTATCATGGAAAGAGGTCAGATCGGTGCGCAAAGTCAGGCGCAGGGGATGCTGTTCCGCAAACCATTTGGTGGCGCTCAGGTTGAGGTCGAAACCGGTTTCGCGGTTGGAATAATAGTCCGTCAAGCGGTAAAACCGGGGCGCCACTGAAAAATTCAGGTCGGCGTCGGTGCGCTCGCTGTTATAAAGTCGCCCACCCAAATCGAGTATTTTAAAATTCTGGCGGACCTGTTCCGGCATATATTCCAGCGAATCATGGTCGTACCCGTAAAAATGCACCCGGTCGTAGGAATATCCGGCCCTCGCCTCCACGGCAAGGTTATTATCCAGGTAAATATTGCCGTTAACCAGAAAGTCATTGTTCATGAAACGCTGGTTCTCATAGGATTTTTTGTTGGCGCTGTGGTGTCTGAACCATATCTTGCCATCAAAATTTTCTCCCGGATGATAGGCATATCCGAGTTCGCCATAAGCAGACGAGGGCACCCCGCCGCCACCTTTCAGATAGCCGTTGTATTCATTTTCCTTTTTCACCGACTTCATGCCAATGGGCCGAAGGGTAGGCGCGTCGTATGAAAGCGTCAGCGGTTTGGGCGGCACGAGGTAGTCCTGCCGTTTGGTAGTGGTATCCAGGGGAGGCAATGTCGGCGGCACATTGAGTTTATTCGATTCCAGCAAACGGGCATCAAAATCTTTTACAATGGTGGCGCTTTCGGTTGGCAGATCTTTCTGTGCAAACAACGGTTGTGTGAAAACGCAGCACAAGAAGGCGAAAAAAGATATTTTTTGCATTTTGTTCAGACAGGTTTCTGGTTTGAAGGTTGGAAGGTTTCTGGTTGGACGGTTTCTGGTTGAAGGGTTTTAGTTGCCCTCATCGAGGTCAAGCAGATCGAGGCCTTTGGTGCGAGGTTGTGTGGGTTGATTGGGCAAGCCGTTCAGTTTATTGTATTTCTGGCGGGCCTCGTTGATAATGGCAGGGTCGCCTTTGTAATTTTCCAAAACGGCTTCGAGGGCGGCCGAGGCGCTGTTTTTATCGCCCTGATCGGCGTACACGTCGGATAGCAGGATCAGGTTCCGGGCAATCCAGTCGTCGTAGCCGGCGCTGGCCTGGTTGGCGGTGGTGATCAGTTCTTCTGCCTTGGCATAATTGCGCTGGCGATACAGGATTTGTGCTTGCAGGTGATAGGATTCGGCCATTATTTCGGTGGTTGAACTCTGCGTCACTTTTTGCAAAGCCGGCAAAGCGCGCGCGTAATCGCCCCGGTCGTAGGCCGATTTACCGAGGTAATAATTGGCTGTGGCCACTTGTTCACCGGAAGCTAATGGCGCGTTGGCTACTTTCTGTGCATATTCATTCAGCGTGGCGGAATTGTTCGTGGCGTAAGCAGCCCGCATCACCAGTACCTGGGCCTCAAAGCGGGAGGCTTCGGTGGTAGCCGATTCTTCCCATTTTCGGGCGTATTCCAGGGTTTGAGCGTAATCCTTGGCATAATTATAAGCCAGCAATGCCGCTTTTTCGCTGGATTTCGGATAATAGCGACTCGGCCCTTTGGCTACCACCATGCCGTAGTCTTTCAATGCCATATCGTATTTACCTATGGCCGTTGTGGAATAACTTTCGGCGCGCAGGAAATAGGCCTGAAGCGTATACCGGCCATTTGGATATTTGGCCAGATAATTGGTCAGGCCGTCAATTGCCTGGGCATAGCGGCCATTTTGATACTGAATTTCAGCCGACTGGAAAGTCACACTGTCCTTGGCGGCAGTATTCACGTTGTAACCGGGCACCGTTTCCAGAAAGGCAAAATATTCGTCCGGCCGGTTGAGGTCTTTAACATAAATTTCCTCGATTGCAGCCAGGGCGTCCTTCGCTTCGATGTTTTCGGGGTTATTGGAAAACACCTGTTTGTAATAATTCAGCGCTGCGGTGGTATTACCCTGGTTGTAAGATATCAATCCAAGGGTAAGCAGAGCCTGGTTTACAAGGTTCGATTTACCCCGGAAATCCGAAACGATCCGTTTCAGCGGCGGGATGGCCTGATCAAGGCGCCCCATATCCTGGTAGGTGGTACCTATTTGGTACAATGCCTCGTCGGCATAACGGTTGTTGGGGTACTTGGATACCAGTTCCTCGAGGGCAATGATCTTATCCAGCGGATTTTTCTGCAGTCCGAGGATGATCGCTTTCTGGTAAAGCGCATATTCAAAACCATTGTATTTTTTTGAAATAGCCTCGTTATAATACCCAATTGCGTCGCTATACTGGTTGCGTTTGAAATGGCAATCACCGGCGCGCAGAATGGCATCGCCAAGGACGCCGGATTTGATCTGATCGGATTGAATACGGGTAAGGTTGCGTTTTATGCCCTCCACACTGGCTTTGAAATTGGCGAGTGCGTTGGGATAATCCTCCAGTTTGAGGAGGTTGTAGCCCTGGATATATTGCCCCATCATGAGGCTGCTTTCTTCAGGCAGGTCGCTGTAACTTTTGCCCTGGCTCAGGAAGGAAGCTATATGGTTTTTACTGAAATTGTATTCGCCTTTTTCGTTGGAAATAGCGCCCAGCCAGAAGGAGCACAAGGCAGCGGTGCGCTTGTTCAGCGGATTTTCGAGCGATTTGTTAAAATAACGCCGGGCCTCGTCCTGCTGGTTGTTTTGATACAACTGCAGACCGCGCAGGTAACACACCTGCTGATAGGTTTCCTTCAGCCGGGGTGTCGGATTTTTAACGGATTCGAGGGTGGCGATAGCGCGGTCGTAGTCGCGGGTATTGAGAAAAACCTCGCTCATCAGCGCCTGCGCGTCTTCGTAATATTTCGAACCAGGTTTTATTTGCTGCAAGGCCTGGAGCGCGTCGCGGTCGTATTTTAATTCATAACTCAGTTTGGCATAGTTGAACAATGCATCTTCTTTGATCCCCTGGTCGTAGTTCAAATTGGCCGCCTGGCCGAATGCATTGCGGGCAGCAAAGCGGTTATTGGTGCGCAGGTAACAATCGCCCAGGTGGTAGAGGCCGTTTTGGCCGAGCAGACTGTCCTGTTTGTTCAACTGTTCCAGGTTTTCAATAGCCTGTTTGTAGAAACCGTTCTGGTATTGGGCGTATCCGAGCTGGTAATAATCGGCCGGACGCAGGCGGGCGCCGTTGGTGGCGGCAAATTCCAGGTAAGGCAGGGCGCGCTTGAAATCGCCCTTTTCAAAATATGCCTGTCCGACCAGTTGATTCAGTTCCGCCCGGTTGCGCAACTCCGG
>JAKLJF010000552.1 GCA_023151335.1 Thermoanaerobaculia bacterium
GAAACGGCAGAAAAATGGCAATTGTGCCGCATCCCAACGGTTCAGTTGGGGCGGCTTTACAGCTGGCAGGGCAGGCATAAAAAAAGAATCTGAGCACCCGGATATCCGGGTGGGCGTCAATGACCTGGCGTGTGTTACGGGTAATGGAGATGCCCATTCCTGTAATATTTTCCAGGAAATTCGGGCATTCAGGTCAGACTGTCCGTGCAGTAGCGCCGGAAGCAGGCAAACCGCAAACGCCCAAGCCATTCGGTCGCTTCTATTCTTCCCGCATGGTTTTTTTCCCTTCATACAATTCAAATTTTTGAAACAGACATTCCAGGGCGCCGTTTACGAGGTGAATTTTGCGCGATGGGCGCAAGCCGAAACTTTTCCAGGCCTCCAGGTTGCTTGAAATGAGCCATGCATCCCAGCCGGCCCAATGTTGTTTCAGCCGGTCGCCTATACTTTTATAAAAATCTGCAACCGCTTCCATTTTCAGCCGCTCGTCGTAAGGCGGATTAAAGATCAGGATACCGGATGGAGCCGGCGGCTTCAGTTTTTCAAAAGCGACCTTTTCCACTTGTACGAATTTTTCCAGGCCGGCGGAAAGTAAATTGATGGCGGTGGCGTTTCGGGCGCGGGCGTCGGCGTCGGATGCGAAAATAGGAGACGCCGGATGCTGAATTTGCGCATCGGCCGCGGATTTTACTTCCCGCCACAGTTTCTGGTCAAAATCCTTCCAGCGAAAAAAGCCGAAAGTTTCCCGCTTGAGCTGGGGAGGCATGCGCATGGCCAGCATGGCCGCTTCGATGGGGATGGTGCCGCTGCCGCACATGGGATCGACCAGCGGGCGTTCGCCTTTCCAGCCGGTCATCAATACCATACCAGCCGCCAGCACTTCATTCAACGGCGCTTCCACGGTGTCGCGCCGGTAGCCGCGTTTGTGCAGGGAGTCGCCGCTGGAATCGAGCAGCAGGTCGCATTGGGAGCCGAATATCCGGACGTGTATGCGCAGGGTAGGGGCGTCTACATTTACGCTGGGACGGCGACCGAGCCGGTCGCGGAATTGATCGACGATGGCGTCTTTGGTCAGCAGGGCGGCATATTGTGAATGGCGAAAAAAATCGCCGGAAACCGTGGCCTCCACGGCCAGCGTGTCTTTGGCGTCGAGGTAGCGGCTCCAGTCCACTTCCCGTACGGCGCGATAATAGGTTTGCTCGTTATTGGCCCGGAACTGATGAAAAGGCATCAAAACCCGGAGCGCCGTGCGGGCTTCGTAGTTGATCCGGTACATCAGCCGCCGGTCGCCCCGGCAGGAAACGGCCCGTTTCAGCGGCTGAATATCCGTTGCGCCGAGCTGTTCCAGTTCGGCTGCCAGCACGGGTTCCAGCCCCTGCATCGTTCTGACAATCAACAGGGTTCCTCCTGCTTCATTCATCATTTATCATTCATCATTCACTGCTACAGCTTGCCGGTGGAAATTTTTTGTTCCAGGCCGGGATTGGGCGCTATTTTCTGCGCTTTTTGCCAGTATTCGAGGGCTTTGTTCCGTTCGCCGGCCTGGAACAGCGCATCGCCGAGGTGTTCCAGGATGCCGGCGTGTTTATCGCCGCCTTTACCGAGCACCTGTTCATAACGGGCGACGGCTCCGTTAAAGTCTTTTTTGCGCAGCAGCGCCAGACCGATCTGATCGGTGATATCGAGGCGCAAGGCCAGGTTGTTGCCGGCGATCAGGTTGGCTTGTTCCAGTTGGGCAATGGCATAGTCGGGGTTGCCTTTTTCCGTGGCGGCCATGCCATAGTAATAATAGGCGCTGGCTTGGTTCGGGAAGTCGTCCATGGCTTTTTCGGCGAGTTGGAGCAATTCGTCGTAATTTTTCTGCTCAGCCAGGATGGAAAGGGCGTTTTCCCAAACCGAGTAAACATTCGGTTTTAATTTAATGCAGGTGCGGTAGCGGGCCAGGGCTTCCTCTTGGCGGTTGGCGTAATAGAACAGGTCGCCGGAAAGGCTCCAGGCTTTGGCGTCATCGGGGTGGGTTTTTTCAACCAGCTGGCCCAGGTCGAGCAGCGCCTGTACCAAACCCGGGGCGGCGTTTCCTTCCAGTTTGGAGAAATAGGGTAGTATTTCTTTCACTTTGGCGTCGATGGAGACGCCGGGGTCCTGAAACAGGGGTTTGAGGGATTGCAGATATGTCTCGTCGGAACCCGTCTTTTGCATTACCGCCAGTTTGGCGACGGGGTCGTCGGGGTCGTGGCGCAGAATGTCTTCGTATACTTTTCGCGCGGCGTTTGGGTCGCCGTTCCTTTCGTAAAATTCGGCCAGGTGGTGGCGGTACTGCAATTCGTGCGGGTATGTGTCGGCCAGTTTTTGCAGTTCGGCGGCCGCTTTTTTGATCTCGCCCATACCGACGTAGATGAGGTGTTTTTTATCGGCGGTTTCCTCGGTCACGCCGGTGAGTTTTTCCAGGCGGTCGAGGGTTTTAAGGCCGGTTTGCGGGTCGCCGGCGAGCACGGCCAGGTAAGCCAGGCGTTCGAGGAATTCAGTGGTTTGCGGAAACCGCTTCGTCAGGTTTTCATAGATGCGGACAGCGTCTTTTACCTGTCCGGTCTGCTCGTACAGATCGGCCTGGTAAGTGAGGTACCATTCGTTGTCCGGTTCCAGCGTTACTGCTTTGGCGATGGCATCGAGGGCGTTCACCAGGTCTTTCAGCGAAGTGTAGGTGCGGGCCAGACCGTACCACGCGGCGCCGTTGTCGGGATTTTCGTATAAAAATTGTTTGTATCCTTCCAGGGCTTTGTCGAAATGTCCCAGCAAACGTTCGCGTTCGGCATCGATAAAGCGGCTTTGGCGGTTCACCTCCGCTTCCGGAACTTTGACCGCCGCCCCGCCTATGGTGTTTTGGCCGGCGAGTTGAAAGCAGGTAAAAAGTAGCAGGACAAAGTTGATTGATTTTATATTAATCATTTAAAATTCAATTAGTTGTACAAAAAGATCAGCGTTTCGAAAAGTTGGAATAATCGCCGATATTGAGTTCGTCTTTGGAGCCGACAAAGCGGCTGGAGTTGCCCACCATCGAATTTTCCAGCAGGGCGTTTTTGATCTGGGATTTATTTTGGACGATGCTGTTGGTGATAACGGTATTTTCCACGGTCGAATTATTCCCGACGCTGACGTAAGGCCCCACTACCGCGTTCCGGATCACCGCATGATCGCCGATAAAACAGGGCGGAATGATCACGCTGTTCTCTATAACGGCATTTTTCGCTACCAGTTCTTGCTCCCGGTGAAATTCGAGCATTCGTTCGTTGGAAAACAGGATGGCGTCTTTGTTGCCGCAGTCGAGCCATTCGTCAATTTCGCCGGTTTTGAAGCGGAGTCCGTTGTTTTTCAGCAATTCGAGGGCGGTGGTGAGCTGGAATTCGTTTTTTTCCCTGATTTCCTGGGTAATAACATGATGCAGGGCCGCGCGCAGTTTTTCACCTTCTCGGAAATAATAAATGCCAACGATCGCCAGATCGGAAACAAAGACAGACGGTTTTTCGACGAATTCGGTGATATACCCCTGCTCGTCCAGTTTTACCACGCCAAATGCGGAGGGGTCTTTTACCTGCTGAACCCATATCATGCCGTCGGCGGAGGTATCGAAGGTAAAATCGGCTTTGAAGAGCGTGTCGGCAAAGGCGATCATGCAAGGGCCATTCAGGCTTTCCCAGGCGCAATAAATGGCATGCCCGACGCCGAGGGCTTTTTCCTGGTGGTAAATTTTCCCTTTCGCGCCCAAACCCTCCGCGATAGCGGTCAATTCGCGCTCTATCTCAGGGCCAAAATCGCCGATAATGAAAACAATCTCATCGATGGGGCCATCGTAGGCATGGGCCAGGTCTTCCACCAACCGCTGGATGATGGGCTTGCCTGCCACGGGAATCAGCGGCTTGGGCACAGTGAGCGTATGCGGCCGCAGCCGGGTGCCTTTGCCTGCCATAGGGATTATGATGTTCATGGTGTTGTGCGTTTAGAAGGTTTGGAAGGTTTGGAGGGTTTATGAGGGTTTATGAGGGTTTATGAGGGTTTATGAGGGTTTAGAGGGTTTAGAAGGTTGCGGTGCGACATAAAGTTTTAATGGATTTTTGCGACAAAAAGATATGAAATAACGTTCTTTGACATACAGTTAAA
>JAKLJF010000553.1 GCA_023151335.1 Thermoanaerobaculia bacterium
CCTGGAGAAGCGGTACAGTCCGCTGGTGGCCACGATGATGGCGGTGTTCTGGCTGCTGGTGTATATATTCGTTAACCTCACGTCTATTTTATACCTGGGCGCCATCGCGGTGTCCACTATTTCGGGATTCAGTTTTACGGCCTGCGCAACGTTTCTGGCCGTTTTTGCCATCATCATTACGCTGGGCGGCATGAAGGTGATCGGCTACACCGACGTGATCCAGGTAGCCATCCTGGTGCTGGGCGGCCTGGCCACCACTTACCTGGCGCTCAACCTCGTGGCCGACCAGGTAGGCGGCGGCGGCATGTGGGCCGGCCTGACGATGCTGCGCCAGGAGGCGCCCGGGCATTTTCACATGATCTTCGACAAATCGAACCCGTACTATAAAGACCTGCCCGGCATGACCGTGCTCATCGGGGCCATGTGGATCGCCAACCTCAACTACTGGGGCTGCAACCAGTACATCACCCAGCGCGCCCTCGGCGCCAAACTGGAAACCGCGCGTAACGGCCTGCTCTTCGCCTCTTTCCTCAAACTGCTCATGCCCATTATCGTAGTGCTGCCGGGTATCGCGGCGTATGTGCTCCATCAGAAAGGCATGTTCCAGCAGGAAATGGTGGACGCCGCCGGTACCGTGAAACCCGACAAAGCCTACCCCGTGCTGCTCAACTTGCTCGGACCGGGACTGAAGGGACTCTCATTTGCAGCCCTCACCGCGGCCATCGTGGCCTCGCTGGCCGGCAAAGCCAACTCTATTGCCACCATTTTCACTTTAGATTTATACAAAAAATACTGGGATAAAGAAGCCAGTGAAACAACCCAGGTGCGCATCGGCCGTTGGGCGATCATCGCCTCCATGATCATCGCCGTCGCCGTGGCGCCGCAGTTGCAGCGACTCGAACAGGGCTTCCAGTTTATCCAGGAATTTACGGGTCTGATCTCGCCCGGCGTGGTGGCCATCTTCCTGCTGGGTTTCTTCTGGAAACGCGCCACGGCAAATGCCGCGCTCGTGGCTGCCTTAGTGACGATCCCGATGGGCTTCGGCATCAAATTCCTGATGCCCGAGGTGCCCTTCCTCGACCGCATGGGTTGGGTGTTCCTGGTACTGGTAGCCCTCATGGCCGCCATCAGCCTGGCCGACCCGAAGAGCAAGGACAATCCGAAGGCCATGCGTGTGGACGTGGAGCAGTTCCGCACCTCGCAGACCTTTGCCATCGGGGCCTTGCTGGTGGTGGGGATTTTGGCGGCGTTGTATATTGTTTATTGGTGAGGTATTTATTTGAAAAATTAATAATTTTGTAAAAAAAGGAATAAAACAAATAGCGTGCACAAGCCGCCGGATGATTTCAATGCCGAAGCCGATAGGATCATCGCCGCGATTTGGGCGGGCGAGAAAGGCGTTATCGAAGGGCTGTACGATCTGCACCGCGAAAAATTTTTGCAGTGGGCCGGAAGGCGATTTCTCGCCTTACCAAGTGATCTGGAAGAAGCCTGGCAGGAGGCAATTGTGATTTTTTATGAACGGGTACGGTCGGGACGACAGAAACGATTGAAATGCACGGTGAAAACTTTCTTATTTGCCATAGGTTACAAATGGTTGAAGAAACAGGAATTCAAAAAGAGGCGTTTTGTCTTTCTGGATAAAATGGATGGCGTTATCGACTACGTCGAATTTGAATTTTTCGACCCTTACGAGGAAGAAAAGTTAAAAATGAAAACTGCCATGAAAAAACTTTCTTCCAAATGTCAGGAATTGCTCGATAAACGTCATTACCGCGGTTTCACCATAGAAGAACTATCGGAAGAATACGCAACCTCAAAGAACAGTATGAGTGCCATGTTGTCGCAATGCCTGAAAAAACTGATGGATAGCCTCGGTGAAAATGAGTAAAAAAGGGAATTAAAAGTGAGCGACCGCGACTTATTGCTGATAGAACGTTACTACCGCGCCGAACTGAGCGACGCGGAACAGGCAGAATTTGAAAAACGCCTGCAGGAAGATGCTGAATTCCGCAAGGAAGCAGGGCGCTATAACATGGCGATGGAATCGATCCGTTTGAACAGCCGGGAGTTGTTTAAAAAAGAATTGGGCCAACGGCCGTTGATAAAAAGCCCGGGCCGCCGGCAATGGTTCTGGACAGGCATCGCGACAGGAATAGTATTGACCCTCGGTTTAATATATGTTTTTAATAAGTCGCCGCGACCCGTTCCTGCGCAAAATACCCCGTCAGGCACGATAAAAGAAGACAGCCTCCAGCCGCAAAGACCGGATGCCGTGCCCGTCGATTCCGGCAATAATAAATTACCGCCCCAACCGCAAGCCGCCGCGAGAACCCCGGCACGGATTTTCGCCGCTCATTACAGGCCCTTCGAAAATAACCTGACCAAGCAGGCGGGCGTCCGGAGCGGAAGCGCCGGCAGTAACCCCGACAGCATTTTCAGTCGCTTCCTGGCGCTTTATCAAACCAAACGTTACCCAGAAGCCATACAATTGTATAACACCCTGCCCGCATTGCGCAGGTCGGACGATAACAACCTGTTTTTCTATGCCAACGCCTTATTGGCCGCCGGCAAAACGGCACAGGCCGAGGATGTTTTCGACACGATCCTCCGGCAAGGCATTTCTGACTATTTGGACGAAACGCGATGGTACGCCGCCCTGTGCGCTATAAAACTGGGAGATTTCCCTAGCGCTAAAAAACACTTGAACGTGCTTGCCGGCGGAAACAACACGGTTTACCAAACCGAGGCCGCGAATTTGCTAAAAGAACTCCCCGACTAAATTCAGCGGGCAAACAAGGGCGTCATATCGCCGGCAGCTATAAATCCGGCCCAGAAGTACGGGCTGGCGCGGGTATTCTGTGCCGTCGACAAATATTTCAATTTTGCCTGCCGCAAAGCCTCGTCTTTCGGCAGGCCCATTGCCAGGGATTTATAAAAATTTGTCATTAGTGTCGCCGTTTCGGTGTCATCAACAGACCATAAGGACATCACCGTGGCCGGCACCCCCGCAACGCTGAACGCCTTCGACAGGCTCATTACTCCTTCTCCCCGGTGCAATACCCCCACGCCTGTCTGGCAGGCGCTCAGCACGGCCATTTCCGCCGGCAGCCGCATGCCGTGTAACTCGACGGCGTACAAATCGTCGTCTTCCGTGCCATCGCCGCTTTTTGTAAACAACAGTTTCGAAAACCTTGGATCCTGATCGTCCAATAAAGCGTGCATGGCAAAATGCAGGATTCGAAACTGACCCGCCCGGCTTTTGAATTGCGCCTTGGTTGCCGCCGAATCGATGTAAACGTCTCCATCCAACAACTGCGCAATGTCTTTTACTTCCCTGGCAGCGCCGGGAAGGTTTGGAAGCGCGTCGCGGAACAACAGCGCGCGGGAAGCGGCCTGCCGCCTGCCGCCGCCCTGGGCGCCGCCGTATTGCGCAGAAAACCCGCCGAATGTTGCCCTGGCGGGGTTGGCGCCGGCAACCAATTTGTTTTGGACCAGCAGCGATTTCCCGGAAAAAGCGTATGCCACGGTATAATTCCGGATGAGGTAAGGGAAAGAGCGGAAGGCGCCGCTGATTTGTGCTCCCGGCGCACCCAGCACTTCGAAGGGCAGATAGCCCAGGATGCCGTCGGGCACAATGATCAGTTTGTTTACCGGTTTGGGCAAGGCTTCCAGGGGTTTTGCCAACAGCCAATCATACAGTTGCGCGGCCGAACGCCCGAACAAGAGGGTGGCCTGGCTTGAAAACTGGATGGTATCACCGCTGCCGGTCAGCGTTTTTCGCAGGGTTTCCACCGTATTTTCCAGCTCGCCGGAATATTCCAGCGGAATAAGGCGAAGCATATCCTTCGTCAGCGCCACGACGTACAAATTACTGTCGCCGACAAAGTATTCCAGCAGGGCCTGATCGGGCAGCAGAGACCCGCGAAGGCGCGGCAGATCGGTTACGGGCGGACGGGTCAACCCTTCCGGTTTATTGCCTAAGTATGGGCGCAGTAGATTTTTCCAGGCCAGGTGTTTTTCAAACAAAAGGGCGTCCAGCGCATCGTATGCCGCCCCCGCGGCAGTCGCCTGGTATTGTTGTATTTCCAGCCGCGCGCGCGCTTCCTGCAGGGCATCCAATTGCCGGCGGACGGCGCCGGGCAATTCAA
>JAKLJF010000554.1 GCA_023151335.1 Thermoanaerobaculia bacterium
TGCCGTTGTATTGGTTTCTTCTTTGCCCCGGATCATGGAAAGCGAGGCAAACACCATGAGCACGGCAAAAAGTGCCATGATGAGCATGGGTTTGGTGAGCACAAAGCTTCCGAAAGTAGCGATCGGGTCGGGGATCAGGGGCACCAGCCAGGCGCGGGTGGCATACACAGCTGCAATGGACGGAATGCCGAATATGACGGCGGTTTTCAGGTTTACCAGGTGTTCCCGGTATTTGGGCACGGTGCCTACCAGACTGGTTGTACCCACGATGAACAGGGAATAAGCCGTGGCGACGATCGGATCGACGCCAAACAGATATACCAACACCGGAACGGTGAGAATACTGCCGCCGCCGCCGATAAGCCCCAGCGATAAACCAATCAATGCGGATGCGAGATAACCTGCGATTACCATAAATAAGTTTGGGTTTAAATGAATTGTTCCGCCCTATTTGCGGAATGTGCTGCAAAGGTGCGGCGGGTCGCAGGTCAGAAGCCGTGACATATATCACAGCAGGGATTGATTGTTCAAAATCAAAGGCGCAGGATTTCAATACCGTTTTTCAGCAGCCGCACTTTTCCGGCTTCCGACAGTTTTTTCATCAAACGGGAGATCACCTCGCGGGAGGAATTGAGTTCCTGGGCTATTTCGGTGTTGGTGAGTTGCAACACGTTGGTACCCAGCGTATCGCGGTGGCGGCGCAGGTAGAATTCCAGGCGCTCGTCCATGTTGTGGAAAGCGATGCTGTCGATGGTTTCCAGCAATTCGAGGTAACGTTTGCGGTAGGTGCCTACCACGAAGTGATACCAGGTGCGGTATTGCCGCATCCAGTTTTCAGTGTGTTCTACCGGCACCACCAGGAGGATGGCGTCGGTCACGGCTTTAGCCGTCACAGCGCTGGCATGGTGCGAGCGGTCGCAGATGAGCGACAAGGCACAACCGTCGCCCGGCTCGAGATGGTACATAAAAAACTCGTCGCCCTGATCGTCTTCGCGGAAGAGTTTGACAAGGCCCTCCAGCACGATGATCGTGTTGCGGATATTCTGACCGGTTTGTAGCAGCACCTGACCGGTTTTGGCCTCCACGATCCGGCCTTTTTCCTGTAATTCCCGGCGAAGCGGTTCTTCCAGCTCGGGAAATAAGTGGCGGTATTGGTCTAAATTCATTTTTTTGATTTTTTACCCTTTGATCCTTTTCCCCCCTTTCATCACAAACACGACGCGTTCCATGACCCGGATATCGTCGAGCGGATTGCCCTCCACGGCCACAATATCGGCCAGTTTTCCGGTTTGCAGGACGCCGGTTTGCTCGCTGAGCCGGAGCAGTTCAGCGGCGTTGACCGTGGCAGCCCGGAGGATGTCCCAGGTTTTCATGCCGGTTTGTGCCATGTAATTGAATTCCAGGTTGTTTTTGCCGTGCGGAAACACTCCCGCGTCGGTGCCAAAGGCGATTTTGACGCCTTTTTGGTAAGCCTTGCCCAAGGTTTCGCTGATCTGGGGCCCGATCCCGAGCGCTTTTACGCGCACTACCTCCGGGAAAAATCCGGGTGCATATTGCGCGCTGTCCGTCACCGCCCAGCCGGCAGTGAGCGTGGGCACCAGCCAGGTGCCGCGTTGTTGCATCATCAGCATGGTATGATCGCTCATAAAAGTGCCGTGTTCGATGCTGGTCACGCCGGCGTCCACTGCCCGGCGCATACCTTCGTCGCCGTGGGCATGGGCCGCTACGGGCACGCCAAGGTCGGCGGCAGTGCGCACGATGGTTTGCAGTTCGTCCCCGGCATAATGCGGCAAGCGGCCGTCGCGGGCCAGGCTGAGTACGCCGCCGGTGGCGGTTACCTTGATGAGGTCGGCGCCGCGTTTGATTTGGGTACGCACGGCGGTGCGGCAGGCGTCGGGGCCGTCGGCAATGCCAGTTTCGGCGCCGGGGGGCGGGTCGAACAGGTCCCAGCGGGCGCCGGTGGTAAAGTCGCCGTGACCGCCGGTGATACTCAGGGTTTGCCCCGAAGTGAGTATCCGCGGACCGACAGCCCAGCCCTGGTTGATGGCGTTTCGCAGGGCGATGTTGACCCCCCGCCCCCCCAGGTCGCGCACGGTGGTAAAGCCGGCGTCCAGGGTACGCCGGGCAAAAACGGCGGCGCGAAAAGCCAGGTCGGCATCGTTCAGGGTGAACCGTTCGGTGTACGAATTGCGGCTTTGTTCCCATTCGAAGTGCACATGGCAATCGATCAGGCCCGGCAGCACGGTTTTATCCCTGAGATCAATCAGCGCAACACCGGGTGGCGGGTTCAGGTAGCCTTTTTCGATACGCCCGATTTTGTCGCCTTCCACGATGATCGTCATTTGTGTCCGTACCTGTTCGTCGGTCATGGCGAGCAGACGGCCACAGTGCAGGTAGGCGGTCTGGGCCGGCAAAAAGGCAGGAAATAAAAAGAGTAAGGACGAAAAAAGGCGATTCATAAAATTCATTATTCAAATTCGTTCAAAAACCGGGGTGACAGGCCCCGCCCACGTGGCTGAAACCGGCGTCCAAAGTATTCAGAATCTCATAAAACGGGACAGATAACGCTTTGCGAAAAAAGACAATTGGCGAAATGAACAAAAAATGAACAGGATTTGATCTGGCGATCAGATATTCCACGCCGCGTTTCAAACCCCGGAAGGAATGAAAGTGGTTGATGTGTGGGAATCAGCCGAAAAATTCCAGGCTTTTGGCAATGCGCTGATGCCGGCTATCCAGGCGGCAGGCGTAAGGCCGCCACCACCTACCATTTATAGCCTGCACCGGTATATCGTGCCTGAAAAAAAATCAGGTAATGCCTCGTCTGTGAGGCGGGTCGCTTTGTGGGCAGCAGCAGTACATTATTTTCTGATACTCCGCGTACGCCGGGTATTTCCCTGCCGATATTTTTTCGCTGAAATCCGAACTGCCCAGGAACAGCAGCATCAGCAGTATGGCGCCGGCCAGCGACCAGTTGAGCCAGCGGCCCGTGGCCGCCACGCTGAACAGGTAATAACTCAGCCAGACGGCCTGCTCGGCGGCGTAGTTGGGGTGGCGCATGCGGGCCCACAGGCCGGTAGTATAAAAACCCCGGTCGTAATCTTCACCCAACGGCTCGCCGGCCCGGCGACGGCGGTGCTTTTCCGTTTGGTAGTTCCATTGCTGCTGGTCGGCCACGGTTTCCATAATAATAAAGCCGAGCATGAGCAGAGCGGCCAATGCGTCGAGCCAGTTCAGCGGCGTATCGCGGCCTTGCCAGGCCACTACCACAGGCAGCGTGAACAGCAGAATGAGGGTGTTCTGGTACAGGGAAATAAAAAACAGGTTGAAAGCCATCCAGGGCAGGCGTTTGTTCAGGGGCGGATTTTGGCGCAGAACGCCCCAGCGATAGTCCTCTTCGCCGCGCCAGGGAATGCGGTGGTAACCGCCGCGCCGGGCAAAGTTGAAGGTCAGGCGCAGGCCCCACAATGTAACCAGGGCGGCCATGAGGCTGGTGCGGGCGTCGAAGCCGGAACGGTGCGACACGTACCAGGCGTAGCCGATGGGCAGCAGGCTCCAGAGTTTGTCCACCTGGCTGTAGTTGCGGGTCAGTTCGCTGACCGTAAAACAAAGTAGGGCCACGGCAACCATGGTCTGAAACAGGGTTTTTACGCCGTCCCAATGTTCGGGACTGAGCGGGGTGTCGTAGTGCCAGGCAATGACGGGCAGGGCGATGAGCGTGGCGAGCAGGAAGAGAATGGTGCGAAGCATTGTTTTGTTTTTTTCAGGGGCAAAACTAAAGGGTACCTGAGAATTTACGCCTGAAGCCCGTAGGGTTTAGGTCAGCAGGCACTATGGCTGCAATTATTTACCTGTTTGCCAAGGGTTATTTCCAAGGATAAATTCTTTTCCAAGCGTTCATATTTCGGCCATCGCCGAAATAATTTCGGAACGATTGAGCAGTAAAACTTTCCTGAAAAAATTAAACTATTCTTTATCAGAGACTTAGACTAAGCATACAGGTTTACGGTATGCCGCTTGCCTGTTATGAAGCAAAACATGGCACAACAACATCGTTAACATCCAGACAAGTGAATTATGAACCAAAATGTACGTAACCATTCGCCACCACTGAAATTTTGAAATGTCAGTTAAATCCTGTCTTCACCT
>JAKLJF010000555.1 GCA_023151335.1 Thermoanaerobaculia bacterium
TCCACCGTCAATAGAGCCGCTCAAACTTTGCCTGGAAGAACCGTAAATACTTCGGCTCATATACCATCTTCAATCCCTTGATACGTTTGGCGCGCCGCAGCACGTTCAGCGTCGATTCGGCAATTACGTCCATGTGCGCCTGGGTATATACCCGGCGCGGAATAGTGAATCGCACCAGTTCCAGTTTGGGATAGTAGTTTTCGCCGTTAGGTTTGCGGCCGGCCGACACCACGCCGCGCTCCATGGTGCGCACGCCCGAATCGAGGAAAATTTCGGCGGCCAGCGTTTGGGCGGGGTATTGGTCCTGGGTCAGATGGGGCAGGAACCGTTTGGCATCCACGAAAATGCCGTGTCCGCCGATGGGTCGCACGATGGGTATTTCATAATTTTCCATGAGGTGACCCAGGTATTCCACCTGGCCCACCCGGGCATGGATATGGTTGTCGTCGAGGCTTTCGCGGATGCCGATGGCCATGGCTTCCATATCGCGCCCGGCCAGGCCGCCGTAGGTGTGCAGCCCTTCGTACACCACCACCATGTTGCGTGCTTCTTCGAAAATATCCCAGTCGTTGATGGCCAGGAAGCCGCCGATATTCACCAGGGCGTCCTTTTTGGCGCTCATGGTAGCGCCGTCGGTACAGGAGCAAATTTCCCGGACAATATCCCGGACATGTTTGTGGGCATAACCGGCTTCCCGTTGTTTGATAAACCAGGCGTTTTCGGCCACGCGGGTCATGTCGTGGATGATTTTTATGCCATGTTGGTTGGTGAAAGCGCGCAGTTCGCGCAGGTTGGCCATGCTGATGGGCTGGCCGCCGGCCATATTCACGCTGGTGGCAATACTGATATAAGGGATTTTTTGAGCGCCGTGTTCGCGCACCACTTTTTCCAGTTTGTTCAAATCCACGTTGCCCTTGAAAGGATGTTCACTGAGCGGGTCGTGCGCTTCGTCGATGATCACGTCCACGAAAGTGGCGCCGGCCAGTTCCTGGTGCAGGCGGGTAGTGGTGAAGTACATGTTGCCGGGCACGATATCACCCGGTTTGATCATGATTTTAGAAAGGATGTGCTCCGCACCCCTTCCCTGGTGGGTGGGGATGAGATACTTGTAACCATAACACTCCTGCACGGTGCTTTCCAGGTGGTAGAAGTTGCGGCTGCCGGCGTATGCTTCGTCGCCGAGCATCATACCTGCCCACTGGCGGTCGCTCATAGCCGAGGTGCCGCTGTCTTTGATGGCCTTCAGGCGCTGTGCGCGGGTGGTCATCCGGAGCAGTTCCACCATTTTGATTTTATAGGGTTCCGCCCAGGAGTGTTTATATAGTTTTTTCATAAAACAGGAATTAGTTTGGAAAAGGCGGAGCGAAAGTAGCGGGAAAGGGTCACCGTGATGGATGTCAAAAATTATGGTCTGCGATGATTTAGATCGGTTTGGCAACTGTATTTCATTCAATGGACAAAAAATTCCTAAACTTAACACTAACTTAACATTACCGTTTCCTCCCCGCCTTTCCCCACCGTACCTTTGCATCCGGTTGGATTATTCCCCTGAAATCTGTATAATTTTGGCTTAAGAATACGGACAATGCTTTCTTACCAGATATGTCCCAGGTCGTAAGTCGCCAGTCGTAACTCGTAAATCGCAACCATGCTCCTCGGCTTTATTAGCGAACTCACCGCTTCTGCCTCTGTTTTGCTGATTGTTTGTTTATTGGCGGTATGTTTATTCGAGGCCATCAACGGCTTTCACGACACGGCCAACGCGGTGGCCACGGTCATTTACACCAATTCACTCAAACCAATGGTGGCGGTGGTCTGGTCGGGTTTCTGGAACTTTCTGGGCGTGATCCTGGGCGGCATAGCAGTAGCCATGGGTATCGTCAAGCTGATCCCATTGAACGATCTGATGTTGCAATCGCTGGGCGAGAACATCTCGCTCGTATTGGCCATTCTGATCGCCGCGATCAGTTGGAACCTCGGTACCTGGTATTACGGCATACCCTGTTCCAGTTCGCACACGCTGATCGGCGCCTTGTTGGGAGCAGGATTTGCTTTCTGGTCGGTGCATGGCGGTGGCGGCCCCAACTGGATAAAAGCCGGCGATATTGGCCTGTCGTTGCTCATATCGCCGTTGTTCGGCTTCAGCCTGGCTATTTTGCTGATGTTCGTCCTGCGGGTCAGCGTTAAAAAACGGAAAAAGATATTCGACGAACCTGAACCCAAAAAAGCGCCGCCCACCTGGATTCGCGCCATCCTGGTGACCACCTGTACCCTGGTGAGTTTTTTCCACGGTTCCAACGACGGCCAAAAAGGCGTAGGCCTGCTGCTGGTGGTGCTGATCGCTTTTATGCCCCTTCAGTTTTCCCTCAACCACGCCATTCCCCCCACCGAGTTCGGCAATGCCGCCCGGCAAATAGAACGGAAACTGCTGGAATCGGATGCCGGCGAATACGCTGATCACATGCGGGCGCTGGCCGGTCAGGCCGGACGGACGGCCACCACGCTGGACTCCCTGGACAAAAAGGATAAAAAACAATTGTTCACCCTGCGCAAAGATGTACAGTCGCTGGTAAAAAACGTGGAAGCAGACCTCAAGATCGGGCTCATACCCCAGGCCGCCGTACACGACGTAAAACACGCTGTAAGCACCCTGAAAAAATCGTACGAATTTGCCCCGCTTTGGGCAATCATCCTGATCTCCCTTTGTCTGGGTGTTGGTACCATGATCGGGTGGAAACGCATTGTGGTCACTATCGGCGAAAAGATCGGTAAAACGCACCTTAGTTATGCCCAGGGCGCCAGCGCCGAAATTTGCGCGGCTGCCACTATTGGGGTCAGTACGGCATTCGGTTTGCCGGTCAGCACCACGCACGTGCTGTCGTCGGGCGTTGCCGGCACGATGGTGGCTTCCGGCGGTGTACAAAATTTACAAAAAAAGACGATCACCAATATTGCCCTGGCCTGGTTGCTCACCTTGCCGGTTTCGTTTTTGTTGTCGGCAGTGCTGTTTTATTTCCTGCGGATTTTATTTTGAATCCATTCAACTATTTCGGCAAATACACCAGCGTTGCCGAATTTTTTACATCGAACAATTCGTTGGCCGTCCGGTGCAAATCGGCTGGCGTTACGGCGAGGTAAGTGGCCACTTCCTCGTTCATCCATTCGGCATTTTTCAGGATTTCATAAAAACCCAGGTTCTGGGCTTTGTTCAACACGCTGGTTTCGGAAAAAACGACGGTACTTTCGAAGCGGTGCTGGATTTTGGCCAATTCCCGGCCGTCGATAGGTGTTTGCTTGAGTTGTTCGAGTTCGGCCCAGAGGGCTGCCAGCGCGTCGTCGGTTGAAATGCCCTCGGCTGGTTTGCCGTCGATCACCAACAATCCGGGATCGAGATTGGCCGTCACATAAGCATCGATTTGAGAAAACACCTGTTTTTCCCTCACCAGCCGGCGGTAAAGGCGGGAAGATTGACCCTGTACCAAAATGTCGGTTAACAAATCAACCGCATAAAAATCGGGGTGCAGGCGGGCCGGCGTACGGAAGGCCAGATAAATAGCCGGCACCGGTACATCGGCATGCACCGTCCTGAATTGGGGCGCCGTTTGAGGGGGTTCGGCAGGTAGCAAACGGGCCGGCGCCTCACCCGGCGGTATATTACCAAACCACTTTTCCGCTAGTTGAAGCGCATCGGCAGTGCGCACCTTCCCGGCGATACTCAGAACAGCGTTATTGGGGCAATACCATTGCCGGTAAAAGTGGCGCACATCGTCGGCCGTGGCGTTCGCCACATGATCCGGCGCCAAACCGATCACCGGCCAACGGTAAGGATGCACTTTGAACATAAGTTCCGACAGGTGATGCCAGGAGTCGCCGTAAGGTTCGTTCAGACAGGTTTCTTTAAATTCTTCCACCACCACCCGTTGTTGTACATTCAGCGCTTTTTTGGTAATGTTTAAAGCCAGCATGCGGTCGCTTTCGAGCCACAGCGCCGTTTCGAGATTTTCAGCGGGTAAAATTTCATAAAAGGTAGTGTAGTCATTGGTGGTAAAGGCGTTGTTTTCGCCGCCGGCCTGCTGAAGCGGTTCATCGAAATCGGGCGCGTGCCGGCTGCCTGCAAACATCAG
>JAKLJF010000556.1 GCA_023151335.1 Thermoanaerobaculia bacterium
GGACAATTGGTGATTCTTAATTCATCACCAACAGAAGTAAGCCCGTTTAATCCGTCAATATTCTCAAGTTGCGGACAATTTCTGATTCTTAAATACCCACCGATAGAGGTAATACCGCTTAACCCGTCGAGGTTGGTAATATCCGAACCTGCTATACCTTCTATCCTGACAAACCCCGAGATATCTGTGCAATTCGGGTAGTTGACGGGAAAATTGTCGATTTCCGCCTGGGTAGTAAATAAAATATTGAGGTTGCAGGTAAAGGCAAACGCGGCGCCCGTCCCGATAAACAGGAACAGGAAGATCGAGGTAATCAACTGTTTCATAATGGAAAAGTTTTGGTGGTGAAAGACAGAGGGGGAGGATTATGCGGATACAAAAATCCGGGAATGTAAACTGTTGCACAATCCCACGATCATGTGACTGTCCTTACACTACTTCGGGTTTAGACCTTCCAGGTTTGACAAACCTGGAAGGTCTGGACGCCTCAAAATGTCCAATAGTTTGAACTACCCCTTCAAAAACGCCTTGGCGATCGCTTCCGCCACCGAGTGCACGTGCAGTTTTTCGTAAATACGTTTGATGTGGGTGCGTACGGTTTCGATGCTGATGCCGAGGTCGTCGGCCACCATTTTGTAGCTGTTGCCGCCGGAGAGGCTGCGTAGCACGGCTTGTTCGCGGGGGGTGAGTTTGTCCAGCTCGGTGTTGGCCGCGGGCGTACGGGGAAAGAGTTCGAGCACTTTGCGGGCGATGACCGGCGTCATGGGCGCGCCGCCGTTGTAGATGTCTTCTATGGCTTCAAGGATTTTGGAGGGGGGCGTTTTTTTGAGCAGATAGCCGCTGGCCCCGGCGCATACGGCCTGGAACACTTTGTCGTTGTCGTCGAACACGGTGAGCATAAGCACCTCGGTGCTGGGGCAGGCTTGTTTGGCCAGGTAAGCGCCCTCGATGCCGCTGCGTCCGGGCATATCGATGTCCATGAGGATGACGTCGGGTTCGAAGCGCCGCACCTCGTCTTCGATGTTGAGGCAATCGCCGAAGGTATTGAGCAGGTCGAACTGGTCGAGGCCTGTGAACAGGATGCGCAGTGAATCGCGCAGGGCTGCATTGTCTTCGTAAATCAGAATCCGGATGGGCATAGGTCGTGTTTGTGCGCTTAAAGATCGGGGAAATAAATATTACGGCGCCATCCCATAAGTATGGGATGGGTGCTGTCCTGAGACCTTGGAAGTTTTGCAAACTTCCAAAGTCTGACCGTCCACAACCCCTTTCACCGCGTAAACTTCCGCTCAAAAACCGCCTCGTTGCCCCGGTCGTCTTTCACGGTCAGTTTCAGGGTATGGGTACCGGGAGGGATGCGACCGTCGAAGGTATGCGACAGCCTGGCCCGTTTGCGGTCGAACTCGAACAGCACCCACTTGCCGTCCACGGTTGCTCGGTATTCGAGGTTGTCGGCGCTGCCGTCGGTGCGGAAGTTGTCCTGGACGCGGAAGGCGATGGTATTTTTCCGGCGCATATCGGCGCCGAAAGAGATGGGCGTGATCGTGGGCGGCACGGTATCGAGCAGGATGCAATAATCGCCGAAGCCGCGCACGCGGGTTTGGAGCTGCTCGCCGCTCCAGATACCACCGCAGTTGACCGGGCGGCCGTTGCCGGCGCGGGCGATCACGGCTTTGGAACGCAGTGCCTCCGGAATGTTCGTTTTCGGCGACAGGCCGAGCAGGATGCTCCGGTGCAGGGGTGCGGTTTCGTCGTGTACGCGGTGCAGGGCCGATAGATCGCTGAAACGGTGGTTCGTTTCGCTGCTGTACTGAAAATAAAGGGTTTCATACAGGGCGCCTTTGGGCACCGTCATGGAGAATCCCTCGAGATCGACGTGGTTGTCCACGTCGAAGGGGAGTTCAAACTGGCAATCGGGTTGCGGCAGGGGTTCTACGGGGTCGCCGCGCAGCGCCCAGAAGCTGACGGTGGAGACGTTGTTGTGCGCGTCGGCGGCTTTCAGGACGATTTTGACCGGCCGTTCTTTGTACAGTGGAATGGCGCCCAGCGATTCGGTGCGGGCGTAGTTGGACAGGCGGTCGCCGGGCAGTACGAAACAGCGGTGGAACCAGGCGCCGTAGCGTTCGCGCGCCGAATAGTCGGTGTGGGCGTTGAGGTAACGGGTTTCGTCGAAATCCAGTTCGCTCATGTGCCACTGGAAAGCCGCCTGTCCGTCGGCCTGGAGGGTAAGGGCGTATATACCGTTTTTATTTTTGGTGTTTCCCGTGGGACGGTCGATGGCTTTCAGGCCGAAACCGACGCGCCAGGCGGGCAACCGCACCGTGTCGCCTTTGACGCCATAGCTGCCGTCGGCGCGGCGTTCGATGGGAAAGGCTTTGCTGTTCACCACTTCGCGGCGTTCGTTGAGGAAATATACTTTCATGTCGCGCAACTCCGGCGGCACATTGTCCGGAATCGGCAAGCCGAATAAAAGGGGGTTAAGCGCTTTCTGGCTGGCTGTGTGCCGGATTTCGAAGTGCAGGTGCGCGCCTTCCGAACTGCCGGTATTGCCCATGCGGCCGATCTGTTCGCCTTTTTTTACTTTGAACATCCCGTCGGGCGGCGACAGGTCCACTTCGAAACGTTCGCGTTTGTACTGGGCTTCTTTTACATATTGCTGCACGGCGGCGGAAAACTTGTCGAGGTGCGCGTACACCGTGGTGTAGCCTTTCGGGTGTTTGATGTACAACGCGTTGCCGTATCCGCTTTCCTGCACCCGTATCCGGTCGATATACCCCTCTGCCGCCGCGTAAATGGGCTGCCCGATGCTGCCGCTGGCGCTGCTGATGTCGATGCCGGAATGGAAATGGTTGGGCCGGAGCTCGCCGAAGGTACCCGACAGCCGGATGGCCGTTTTGACCGGCATGTCAAAATAATCCCTGGGATAATCATCCGGGGAAGGTACCGGATCCGGCAAGGGCGCCGGCACGCCGGCCATTACCGCCGGCAATAACCAGATTATGCCCCAAAAGGCGCGTAGTATCGTATTCCTCATGCCCGTAATCATGTTTTGGGTTACCGTATTTCTTTTCCCTGCAAAAACAATGCAAATTAATAAACAGCCGGCGAAAACAAGATAAAATCCCAAAAAATGACTCAATTATCACCCAATGACGCAATGACCCAATGACGCAATGACCCAATGACGAATGACCCAATGACGATCAATGACGAAATGACGCAATTTTCAACAAACCCGCACCCCACCTGCTGCAAATTCCCATTTCCCGATCAGGGTGCGTTCGTAGGCATTTTTGTTGAGGTATTCCAGAAACAGTTCGCGCGGGATGCCGCGCGCGCCCAGGCTTTCGAGATGGGCGGTTTGTTGCTGGCAATCGATCAGCCAGAAGCCCGACTGTTGCAGGGCTTGCGCCAGGGTGATAAATCCGGCTTTGGAGGCGTTGGTCTCCCGGGCAAACATACTTTCGCCGAAAAAAATACGTCCGAGCGACAGGCCGTACAGGCCGCCCGCCAGTTGGTCGCCGCGCCATACCTCCACCGAATGGGCCAGTCCCCGCTGGTGCAGTTCGGTGTAGCCGTCGATGAACGCTTCCGATATCCAGGAGCCGTCCTGCCCTGAGCGGACGGCGGTTGCGCAGTCGCGGATCACCCGTTCGAAGCAGGTGTCGAGCGTGTAGCGGAATTTGCCCTGGTTAAAAATGGAGCGCATGCTCTTGTGAATTTTCAACTCGGCGGGGAACAACACGAAACGGGGGTCGGGCGAGTACCAGAAAAAACTGCCTTCGTCTTCGAACCAGGGAAAAATGCCGTTCCGGTAGGCCAGCACCAGGCGTTCGGGACTGAGGTCGCCGCCCACGGCAAGCAAGCCGCCCGGTTCGGCCAGGGTGGGATGCGGGAAGCTGAGTTCGTAGTCGTTGAGCCAGAAGACGGGCATGGGCTGTGGGGCTACTCCTCCACCACGGCGGACAAGCCCCGGTCCAACAGGGCTTCGCACAAGGGGATCAGTTCGCCCCTGGCGCCGGATTTTACCGTGGCTTTGCCTTTAAAATGAATGATAATGGATAGTTGTTCGGCCTGCTCGTGCGAATGTTTCAGGATTTCCATAAAACACTGGATCACCC
>JAKLJF010000557.1 GCA_023151335.1 Thermoanaerobaculia bacterium
GTTGAGTTCGCGCATGTTGGCGTCGATAAAGGGTACGCCGGTGCGGCCTTCTGCCCAGATATTAAAGTTTTCCCAGTTGTTTTTCAGGTGTTTCTGGGTTTTGTTTTGGGGGCCGGATTTTAAAAATATCCGGTCGCCGTGTTTTTTGCCCATCAGGCGGAAATAATCGCGCCACAACAGCTCGAAGAACAGCCAGTAGGTGCTTTCGTTGGCGGTGCGCTCGCGTTCATAACGTTTGATTTCGTGGTAAATAAATTTGGGCGACAGGCAGCCGGCGGAGAGCCAGGGCGAAAATTTGGAGGAATAATCGGCGCCGATCAGGCCGTTCCGGGTTTCTTTGTACGAGGCGATGGCGTTGGATTCCCACAAATAATGCCGGAGCCGGCGCAGACCTTCGGTTTCTCCGCCTTTAAAGGGGAGCACGGCCCGGTTGTCGTGTTTGAAGGGTTCGAATCCAAAATCCTGCAGGCCGGGCATTGTTCCCCAGTCCAGGCTGGCGGACAAAGGCGGCATGGCCGTGGGGGAGGGCAGGGGCTGACGAACCGGGGTGATGTTTTCATTTTCTTTCCGGAACTGGGTGAACGTATCCGGGGTGTGTTGCACGGGCATGGGGAGATCCTGCGTGTGATAAAGCATTTTGCCCCTGTTGTACAACAATTCCACACCGATGCACCAAAGTTTTTGCTCCAGGGCATCCTGTACCTGCACTTCTTCCCGGGTGCGTTCGCGGTTGCAGAGCACCCAGGATGCCTTGACCTGTTGGGCCAGTTCGGCTATGATATATTCCGGTTTGCCGGTACGCACGAGTAGGTTGGAGCCCAGGGCGGTCAGATTTTGCCGCAGGTCGTCCACACATTCGAGCAGAAACTGTGCCCGGAATTTTCCGGTTTTGGGGAAGCCGAATCGCGTTGTGCCGGCAAATACCCGTTCGTCGAAGATGTAAACCGGGATCACTTCATCTGCCATGCGAAGGGCAGTGGTCATTGCTTCGTTGTCGTGCAGGCGCAAATCCTGTCGGAACCATACTATGGCGCGGCGTTTCATATTCAGTGGTCAATGCTGGGCATTTAAACTTATAAAATGCCGCTTTGTTTGGGAGTGCCTTTGGTTTTTACAGTTTTAACAAATCTTCCGGCATATCGATGCCGACCGTCTCCCATGTTGTGATGCCTACCGCGATCCGCAGGCCGTGTTCGAGCCAGCGCAGCTGTTCCAGCGATTCGGCGCGTTCCAGCGGCGTGGGCGCCAGGCGGGCTACCTGAAGCAGAGCGCCCCGGCGAAATGCGTATAAGCCGATATGTTTGTAAAAAGTGTGTTGCGATAACCATTCTTCGGGCTTCACGCCGCGTAAAAATGGAATGGGATGGCGGCTGAAATACAAGGCGCCCTGTTTTTGGGAAAAAACCACTTTCACAACATTCGGATTTGACAGCAGGCCGGGGTCTTCCATTTTTTTAGCCAGCGTGGCAATAGAAAAGCGCCTGTTGGCAACCAGCGTTTCCATCAGCAGGTCAATTTGCTCCGGTTGGATAAAAGGTTCGTCGCCCTGAATATTCAGGATACGTTGCGCTTCGGGGTAACGCCGCGCGACTTCGGCGCAACGATCCGTACCGCTCGGATGGTCGTCGCGGGTGAGCATTACCTCGCCGCCAAATGCCAGCACGTGTTCAACGATACGTTCATCGTCAGTGGCGACGATCAGCTCGTCGAGGCATTTCGCTTTTGCGGCCTGCTCGTATACGCGCCGGATCATGCTTTTGCCGCCGATGTCCGCCAAAGGTTTGCCCGGGAAGCGGGTGGAGGCGAAACGCGCCGGAATAACACCAAGATTCATACAATTCTGCCGATTTTATACGTTTGACCGAAGGTATTGTATTTTTGCATCAACATATTTTGAGCAATACTATGAGAACCTTCGTGCCCCTGCTGCTGATCGCAGTCGTCCATTGCCAATTTTTCGCCCAAACCACGCCCAAAGGCGCTTCGCCCGCAAAATTACTGGCTTCGGCCGATACCCTGCTGCTAACGGTGGACGGTGAAAGAAAAATCATTCACCACTACGTAAAACCGAAACAAACCCTTTTTTCCGTCGCCAGATTTTACGGATTGAGTTTGCAGGAGTTATACGAGCTGCATCCCAATTTTCAAACGGAGCCGGTGTTGAAAGCAGGGGCGCTTATTGCCATACCCGTACCGAACAGGGCGATCCGCCGCTACAAAGGTAAAAATTTCGATCCGGCCACCTTTATTCCCATTTGCTACGTGGTGCAAAGCGGCGATAACCTGTTTCAGATCTGCAAACGTTATTTCAGCATGCCGGTGGATACCATTATGAAACGGAATCGCCTGAAATCAGCCAATATTCAGCCCGGCCAGCTGATACACATGGGCTGGATGAGTGCCGACGGAATTCCCGCCGAATGGCGCGCCGGACTGGCGCCTACTTCCATCGGCACCCACAAAGCGCGGTATGCCGAAGAAAAAAAGACCCGCAAAGAAGTGGAATCGCAGGGCGTGTGTTCCTGGCAACGCGACAGCAACGAAAAGGGCGATCTCTATGCTTTGCACCGCGAAGCGGCCATCGGCACGGTGATGGGGGTGACAAATCCGATGAGCCGCAAGACGGTTTACGCCAAGGTGATTGGTCGGATACCAGCCGGTTACGAAAGCAATGTGGAAGTAGTGCTTTCGCCGGCAGCAGCCCGGCAGATCGGCGCGCGGGATCCGCGGTTTTTTGTTAAGGTGCGGTTTTTGAAATGAGAGCTGCTATTTTTGCGCCGCCACGCCCGGGCGTGGCATTCCAAACTTTTTCGACCACGACATGAAATATCTGTTTTTACTCTCCGGAGCGCTCCTGCTCCTGCTTTCGGCCTGTAAATCCGACAACAAATCCGCCGGCGAACAAGCGGGCATTCACAACGACACCCGCTCGCTGCTGGCCGGCCACTGGGTTGCCATGGACTTTTGCCGCCGGGCCAATCAATACGGCTCCGTGCTGAATGCCATGAAGTTTTCGCACGTGCCTTACGCGTACGCCTTCACGTTCGATCCGAACCGGCCCGACAGCGTTATATGTTACAACGGAATGGAACGCTGGACCTTACCGGTTAAGTTTAACGCCGACACACTTGAACTGGTCGGCGCGCGGCCCGGTAAATCCGTATTCCTGGTTTACCACTCCCAGGGACAGAAGGATATGTCGATGTTCGACGGCACCACCGGACAGATGTACCTGGATAATTTTGTGAAATCCAAATCTGACGTCGGCAATGGCTACGCGGCTTTTACCCTGGCGCTGCATCACAACCTTTTTTCCGGCGTATTCAGTGAAATTGGAAAGGCTGCCGCCGGGCAGGAAATCCAATTTAACCCGGACGGTTTTATTGTGAATTGGAAACCTTACGACGTTTACGCCGTTTGCACTGCCGGCGATTGTTTTGTCATGGACAATGATATGGACGTCATTACCCTGGCAAAATCTGCAGATGTGAACACGCAAAAAATGTTCGGTTTCAAGTACAGCGCTCAAAACGACACCCTGACGCTGTACAATATTGCCGATCCCACGCCCGAAGAAAAAGGAGGATATGAAACCAGGGGCGTTGCCTACCGTTTTTTCAGAAAAAAATCGCAATAACCAGTATGGCCAGCGCAAATAAAAACCTGTCGCACTACGACGATCAGAACGTACCCTCTGCCGCCTCGATGAAGTTTGGCATCGTGGTGGCAGAATGGAACGCTCACATAACCCATGCCTTGTACGAAGGCTGCTACGACACCTTGCTCAAACACGGGACCTTGCCCGAAAATATCCAAACCATACAGGTGCCCGGCTCGTTTGAATTGCCGGCCGGCGCCCGTATCCTGAACGGGCAGCAAAATCCCGATGCGCTTATCTGTTTGGGCTGCGTAATAAAAGGGGAAACCAGCCACAATGAGTATATCAACCAGGCTGTGGCCAACGGCCTGATGCAACTGAGCCTGGCCGCCGGCAAACCTTTCATTTTCGGCCTGCTCACCACCAACGACGAACAACAGGCCCTCGACCGGGCCGGCGGCAAACACGGCAACAAAGGCGTGGAAGCGGCCGTAACCGCCATCCGAATGGCTGCGCTTAAGA
>JAKLJF010000558.1 GCA_023151335.1 Thermoanaerobaculia bacterium
CGGGCCTGCCCAGGCAAAACTCAGCGTACCGGCGCCCGAAGAGCCGCTGCCGTTGAGTGAAGCCTGTGGCTGCGCACAGGTAAGCGTGGGCGCCGCCCCGGCATCGGCCAGCGGCGGGGTAATGTTTTGCGCCACGGTAGCGCTTACCGTCGAGGTGCAGCCGTTTTGAAGGTTTTGTACGGTTAAAACGTACAAGCCCGGCGCGTCCACGGAAGGCGACAAGGTGTTCTGGCCGGAAACGAAATGTCCGTCTGCCGTTGTCCAGCCGGCGCTAAAATTGTTGGCCGGCTGAGTGACGACACCACCCAGCGCCACCTGGAGTTGTGCGCAGGTGAGCGTTGGCGGGGTTGTTGCAGCGATCACGGGCGGGGCCGTGTCGGCCGCGACCGTCGTAGTGGCACTGGCCGTGCAACCATTGGCCTGCGTGGTCACCGTCAGGGTATAAATACCCGGCAGGCTGATCAGGGGTTTTGCCGAGGTGCCGCCCGACACGATCTGGCCGTTGGCGGTATCCCAGAAATAGGTATGACCCGGCCCCGCGGGCGCGCCGCTGAGGGTAAGCGATTTTACCGCACAGGTCAGTATGCCGGGCGGGGCGATGCTCACCACGGGAGGCGTGACATTTTCACTGACCGCGGCTTGCGCCGTAGCGGTGCAGCCATTGGTCAGGTTTGTCACCCGAAGCGTATACAGGCCGGGTTCGTTTATGGTGGGGTTGAAGGAATTTTGACCGCTCACGATGTTGCCGCCGTTGGTAGCCGTCCAGATTTGGGTGTAATTGGCGCCCGCGCTGCCGAATCCCTGAAGGATCAGTTGTTGCGTCACGCAGGTAAGCGGTCCCGGCACGGCCACCGAGGCAATGGGCGCGTTGGCGTCTTTGAACACTTCCACGGCGTCAGAAGCGGTGCAGCCGTTGGTGGCGTCGGTCACCAGCAGGGTGTATATGCCCGGCGAATCGACCACGGCAGTCAGGCTGTTTTTGCCGGAAACGATATGGCCGCCGGGGCCGGCAGTCCAGAGGTACACCGGCGTCCCGTTCACGGTGGCTGTCGCGTTGAGGGAGATATTTTTTACGGTACAACTCAGCGTGGCATCCTGTCCGGCATTCACCGCGGGATCGATGATGTTTTGCAATACGGTAACCGAGGCGGTATTGGTGCAGCCATTGCCGGTATTGATGACGGTGAGCAGGTAGTCGCCCGGTTGATCCACCATGGGCGTGGCAGTAGCGGCCCCGGAAACGATGTTCCCGCCGTTGCTGGCCGTCCACAACACGTCGATGGCGGCGCCTGGCTCTACGGCGCCCTGCAGTGGCGTTTGCGTAAGCACACAATTCAGCGTGGGCGAGGGCCCGGCGTCGGCCTGTGGAATGGCAATATCCTGTACGACCGTCACGGTGGCCGTTTGAGTGCAGCCGTTCACGGTATCGGTCACGAGCAGCTCGTACTGGCCGGGAGCATTCACCGCGGGGTTTGCGGTTGTTTGGCCGGATAAAAATTGCCCGTTCGCGGTTTGCCACTGATACTGAAAATTGGGGCTGCCGTTGCCGGTGTTTATCGCAACCGAGGTTTGGATACAGGTAAGTTTTGCCGGCGGCAAAATTTGAACCTGGGGGGCAATCTGATTGGCGCTTACCACGGCGGTATCGCTGGCCGAACAACCGTTCGCAGGATTGAAAACCGTCAGGGAATAGGCGCCCGCGGCGTTGGTACCGACCCGCGTACTGTCGGGATTTCCGAGGAGGCTGCCGTTTGTTGTTTGCCAGGTGAACCGGAGATTGCCGCTTGGCAAACCATTATTTGCCGACAGGCTGAACACCGGATCCGCACAGGTCAGCAGGCCATCGGGCCCGGCGTCGGCAGGCGGCGCGGCGTTGTCCAGCCCGACGCTCACCGTTGTAGTCGCCGTGCAGCCGTTGGCCGTATTGGTAATGGTGAGCGCATAATCGCCCGGCGCGTCCACGAGCGGGTTGGGGCTGTTGGCGCCGGAAACAATGCTGCCGCCCGTAGTCGTCCAGGCATATTTAAAATTGGCCCCCGTGGAAGAGCCGGCGCTGCTGATGATCCGGGTGGGATCGGCGCAGGTGATGGGGCCGGGCACGGCGGCAATGGCCACCGGTGTGCCGGCCTCTATAGATACCTTGACGCTTGTTTGGGCCGCGCAACCGTTATTCAGGTTTAAGACGGTGAGGGTATAGTCGCCGGCAGCATTTACCAGCGGCGTCAGCGTACTGTCGCCGGAGAGGATGTTGCCGCCGTTGGCAGTCGTCCAGCCGTAGGCAAAATGCCCTCCGGGCGAGTTGTTCTGACCCAGCAGGGTTTGTTCGGGTTGTGCGCAGGTGAGCGTGTCGGGCGCAGCGATTCCGATCAGAGGTGCGGCAATATCGCGGATCACGATAGCTACATCCGTGGCGCTGCAGCCGTTGGCGGGATTGGTGAGCAGCAACTGATAGGTGCCCGGCGCGCCGGCAGTTGGCGTGGGTGTGCCGGCTCCGCCGCTAATCAGCCCGTCGCTTGTCGTCCAGGCATACACGAGGCCGGGAATAACGCTGGAGCCATTGGCGTTGAGGCTCACGAGCGTATCGGTGCAGTTGAGGGTATCGGGGGCATTGGCCACGGCCACGATAGCATTGGCATCGGCGAACACCGGAACCGACGCCGTGTCGCTGCAATGGTTTACAGTGTTGGTCACGAGCAGGGTATACGTCCCGGCGGCGTTCACCAGCGGGCTGAGCGTGGTGTCGCCCGATACGATATTTCCGCCGCCCGAAGCCGTCCATAAGTAGCTGATCCCGGCGCCCGTTTGGGAGCCTGTACCGGAAAGGGTCACGGAAGGTTGCTGGCAGGTAATGGTATCGGCAGGCAATGCGACTGCCGCGGGCGGGGCAAGGTCGGCAGCTACGATGACGGTATCGGTAGCCGTACAACCGGTAATCGTGTCGGTGGCCAAAAGGATATAGACGCCTGCGCCGGCGATTTGCGGTTGCAGCGTGTTGGCCCCAGAGGTCACGCTGCCGCCACCCGTGGCCGACCAGGTGGGTATGGCAGCGGCAGGGCTGAGCGCCGCCGACAACAGTAAAGTGTCGATGGCGCAGTTGAATATGCCGGGCGTGTCGATGGTAATGCCGGGCGGCGTGGCGGTACTGTACACGATGGCAGTATCCACCGCCGTGCAGCCATTGCTGGTATTGGTGACTTTAAGGACATAAGTGCCGGGGCCGTTCACCACCGCGTCGATGGCATTTTGCCCCCCCACAATATTGCCGCCCACCAGGGCGGTCCAGGCGTAGGTAATATTCGAACCCGTACTGGAACCGGCGCCGGAAAGGGTGCGCTGCGGATCCTGGCAAGTGATCGGGCCGGGAACGGTGGCCACGGCAGCGGGCGGATTGGTGGCCGCGGTCACGGTAGTGGAGATTTCGGCGGTACAACCCGTAACGGTGTTGGTGACCAGGAGCGTGTAGACGCCGGGTTTGTTGACAACCGCGGTCTGGGATTCTGCGCCTGAAACAATGTTGCCGCCCGGTCCGGCAGTCCACTGGTAGGATGCGTTGGCCGGCTGGTTGGTGTAACCGTACAGGGTGCTGGTAGAAGCGCCGCAACCCAGCGGCGCCGGCGGGGTGATCCAGGCGAACATTTTATTCGGGTGCTCAACCACGGTGACGGTGGCTGTTTTGGTACATTCCACGAAACCATTGTTGAACGTGACGGTCAGCGTATAAGTACCCGTGGCATTGACCACGGGGTTCAGGGTGTTTTGGCCCGAAACGATGTTGCCGCCGTCGGTTTCCCAGTTATAGGTTATATCCGGGCCGGCACTGGAACCGTTGCCGTTCAGGGTGATGTTGGCGCCTTCGCAGGGGATAAAAGTCAACGCGGGAGCTGCCACCGCCGCAATATTCACCACGCGCACCGTCACGCTGTCACTTACCTGGCAGACGGGTGAAAACACCAGGTCGTCGAGGGCGAAATCGTTGCCGCCCAAAACGGTATTCTGGTTGACAATACAGATGGTAGCGGAGGTATTGCTGCCGCTGTTCCAGAGCTGATAGAATTTCAGCCAGTTGCACGTGGTACTTGGCGCGTTGAAAATACCGCCCAGCGGCGCGTTATTGATATA
>JAKLJF010000559.1 GCA_023151335.1 Thermoanaerobaculia bacterium
TGAGCAAGGCCAGGGCTATGCTCAAAAAAATGCTGAAACATGAACTCATTCAACGATAACGAACTGGATCGCTGGCTCCGGCAAAGCGCCGGGCAGGGCCTCGAACCGCCCGCACCCGACGGCTGGGATACCCCGCCGGAGGACGTTTGGGAACAGCTGCGCGCCGGTCTGGACCAACGCCGAAAACGGCGGCGGCTATTCTGGGCGGCATGGTCCTTTGCTGTAATCGGACTTGCCGGCATCGCCTGGTATGCCGGTAGCACGGCGTTCACGCCGTCGCGGCCACAGCCCTTCAGGGCTGAAGAAAATGTACCTCAAATAAAAGACTCGCCAAATGCCCCCTCTTCTTTTGGGGAAAACAAAAAACTACAACATCACTTTAAGGACGCAAAAATTGAAACCGGGCGACCTTCATTGACGATCTCCGAAGGGGTTGAAAACGACGTATTGGCTGCCCAAAAAGAAATTACCCCGCCGGTCATAAATGGTCGGGACCGGCTGTCCGGAGTCCTCGGGGCGCTATCAGATAATTCCGGGCCGGCAGCCGGTGCAAAGGCGTATGTGGCGCCGGCGCCAGGCCCGGATATTGCCCCCATGAAATCGCTACTTAACTCATTTCCGGATGAAAGGCCTGCTTCAACAGTCATTTCGGCTCCCGGCCATGCCCGCATCTCCGGTACGGGAATGAGCAATGCCCAAACGGCCCGCGCAGCTGTTGGTGCACCGGTACCGCTTCCGGTGGCGCTTGCGCTGCTCCCGGGCAAGCCGGCGTATGCGCCATCCCTGAACTTGCCCCCGGTTTCGGCGCTCATTCGTCCCCAAAAAGACTGCCCCAGCGTTTACAGCGGACTCGCCACCGGCGTATTTTTCACCACCCGGAAATTGAAACATACCGGCACAAATGCGCCCAACGGGCGGGAAAGCGGCGGCTGGATCTGGCAACAGGGCTTGTCGCTGGGCTGGAAATTTCACCGCCGGTGGGCCATCGAAAGCGGCCTGCAACGAACGGCCATTCACTTGCAGGCCGAACGGCAACTGCAATTCCGGTACCGGCTCAACCAGGAACAATTCGACCAACAACGGTTCCTCTATCAGAACACGGCCAACGACGTCATGGAGACCTCTTTTGGCGCCGTGGAAATGCGCATGGACGTTGGCCGCGAGCCCAGCCGTCCGATCAACGACCTCGCGGTGTTCCGCGTAGTGCTGCGCACCGACGAACAGGCGCGGTATTGGCGCGTACCGCTCACTTTGCGCTGGTCGCCTGCCGGGCGCGGCCCCTGGCAATGGAGCTTGGCCGGCGGCATCGGCCTCAACTTCAGTGATGGATATGAACTACACATGGCGGCGGCCCGGGCCAACCGGCCGGGCATTCGCGGCATCAGCGCCCGCTTGTCGGGCAACGCCAATGGCCTGGCGCCCATGACGACCGACCTGCAATTCGGCGGCCAGCTGGCTTACCGGCTTTCGCGGCGTTGCGCGCTGTCACTTTCGCCGGAGTTCCGGTATGGTCTGAGCCCCATGTATCGCTCCGGGCCTTTCCGCTCGCTGGCAGTATCAGGTGGCGTACAAGCCGGGCTTTTCCTGTATTTCAAATAAACTAACATAATAAAACACGCATTATGAACAAGTTATCACTCCTTCTCATTGCCGGCCTGCTGACCCTCGGCCTGGCCGCCTGCAAAAAAGACGCTGCCATCGATTATCAGCAACTCGACGACGAAGCGCTCGTAACAGCCATCGCCGACGACCGGGACAAACAGGAAACAGACCCTTCCACCCTGCCCGCCGACATCATCGAATCCATCGACCTGAACCACTTCGACACCTACATCGACGCCGCATATTTTGCCGGCGGCAAAGGTTACGAAGTGGTGTTGGCCAATGAAGAACGGCTGTTTTTTAATCTCGCCCGGCGCATCCTGAACCACCGCCTGAACGACCGTATCGGTCCCTGCGGGCGGTTGCTGGGCGGGCGGCTGATCCCGCTCGACGAACTGCGTCCGGCTATTGTGGATTACGTGGCTACGCATTATCCCGACGCGCAGATCTTGCGGGCAAAAAAACAAGGCGACCGGATCATCGTATTGATCGGAGGACACAGGATTCTGGTGTTCAGCGCCGACGGCGTGTTCGAAGTGGACGGCATCCATTGGATCGATTGCCGGCCCTGCGCGCCCGCCGGGACAGTGGATATTCCGGATAACGTGGAAACCATGATCGAAACCCGTATTCCCGGCGGCGAGATCAAACGCGTGTGCCGCCGCGGCGACCGCATTGTGATCGGCGTTATCGGCGGCGATCAGCGGCATATCCTGGTGTTCGACAACAACTGGAATTTCCTGTTCCATATCCCGTAGGAATAAGCGGATATTGCGGCGTTTTTTAGAACCGCGCTATGCGTATATTATTTTCACCACGGAGGCACGGAGGCACGGAGAAAAACCGGCGGCAGTTTTGCTCCGTGCCTCCGTGCCTCCGTGGTGAAATATTTATTTTACTGCTTCTCCTCACCTCCTGCCGCCAAACACCCCGGCAAACGTCCCCGGCCTTTTACCACTGGAAAACGCAACTGGCGCTCACACCGGCTGAAACCGCCTGTCTGGACACGCTCGGTTGCCGGAAGTTGTACGTCAAATTTATCGACCTGGGCAAAGACCCGGAAACGGGCGGCAACATCCGTCCTTACGCCTTACTGGAACTAAAGGATACCGCCGGTTTGGCGGGCCGCGCCATAGTTCCCTGCGTGTTTATCACCAACAGCGTTTTCCAGCAAATTTCAAAACAACAAATTGAAGCCCTGACACTCAAAACGGCAAATGCTTTGTCAGCCCTGAGCCGGCAGTTCCCCGGCGCCCCTTTCTCCGAAGTACAGTTCGATTGCGACTGGACGGCCTCTACCCGCGAAGCCTTTTTTTATTTTTTAAAAGAAATACGAAACCATCTCCCGCCGGGCACAAAAATCAGCGCCACTATCCGCCTGCACCAGTATAAATTCCCCAGCCAAACCGGCGTACCGCCCGCAGATCGAGGCATGCTTATGTTGTACAATACCGGCGACATCGATCGCTGGGAAGAAGAAAATTCCATTTTTCAGCCCGAAGCGGCGCGAAAGTACCTGGACGGCGCGCCGGCGCGCTACCCCTTGCCGCTCGACCTGGCGTTGCCGTTGTTTTCCTGGGCTTTGATCTACCGCGACGATGCTTTGTGGAAAATTGTGCCCGATCCGACCCCATCTGAGTTCGCGGATACCGCACGTTTCAAGACCGCCGGCGGTGGACAGTCAATCAGGTTTCAGATTCGGAAACATACTTACTTAGCCGGGCATTATCTTCGCACGGGCGATCTGATCCGCCTGGAACGCGTCGACACGGATTTACTGCAGGAGGCTGCCCGGTTGACCGCCGGCATTGATCTGGCGCCGGACGCCAGCGTGGCGTTTTATCACCTCGACACTGCCGTAGTGCGGCAATACCCGGCAAAATGGTTGAAAACGATATGCGAAAGGATAAACAAGAAAAGATAGAAAACTGCGGGCATTTTATTGCTTTGCCAAAACCACCGTCCTCGTCGCCACCGTCCGGCCTTTTTTGTCTATTAAAGCCACAAAATATATCCCATCTGCCAATTCCACTAAATCCGCTCGCCCCTCCGACGTTTCCCGCTCCAGGCGCAGGCGTCCCAACGCATCGAACACCCGCACGGTTACCGTTTCGCCGGCCGGCAGGCCGCTCCAGCGCAGTTCGCCGCCGGTGGGGTTGGGCGAAAATACAATAACCTCACCTGCCTGCCCGGGCGAAGTACCCACCGTTTGCACATACACCATTTTACACTTCGTATCGTTGCCATACTGGTTGCTCACCGTGAGGCACACCTCGTAGCCGCCGGGGGCGGAGAAGGTATGCGAAGGGTATTTTTCGGCGCTGTTGTTGCTTGCCCCGCTGGCCGGGTCGCCGAAATCCCACTGCCACTGGGTAGGTTCATACCACGATACGGAAGTGAAGTCCACGCCCAGCCCCCCGGTTTTGTCGTAGCGCCAGCCGGCCAGCGGGTGGTTGTCGATACCAAGCGTATCGCAGGGCGAGCCGTCAATGGGGCCGAGGC
>JAKLJF010000055.1:0-265 GCA_023151335.1 Thermoanaerobaculia bacterium
ATATCCTCCGGGAAAAATCTTTCCAACGGTCGTTTGGAGAATTGAAGGGAAATCTTCAAAAGTTTTGAGCCCGACTTCTTCAAAAGCCTTTAAACTAAGATTGGCACATGCCAATGAATCTGCACCGGCTCTATGACTGGGCAGCGGAATCGAATTAATGTGGCAAAGTGAGAGCAAATTATAAGACGACAGGCCGCCCCAAACCTTCTTTGAGAAGATGTAACTGCACGAATAATTTAGATTTGGATATGGTATGTTATATGCA
>JAKLJF010000055.1:275-14281 GCA_023151335.1 Thermoanaerobaculia bacterium
ACATCGAAGGTCGGAGATTTTTTAACATCGCTTTCGGAAATGCCGTGGATGTAAATATTAAACGGATTAAACCAATCATACTTAGGCTTTATCAACCATGACTTGGTTTCCTGAATTTTACTATTCGCTACGAAGGTCAATCCAATTTCACATGGACTGTCCCTAAATTCGTTCGCAGTTTCAAAGTCAATGGTGACAAAGTCAAGCATAACGACAGGAATTAGTTATGACTTGAGTAGCAATTTAAGTGCCGATATAGGCAAAAAGAGATCAAAAAAAACAGAAATAATGCCCGTTTGTATGCAAAACGTATGCAAATAAAAAAAGACCTACGCCGCCAAAACTGCGTAAGCCTTTGATTGTCAATTGTAGCGCGGGGGAGACTTGAACTCCCGACCTTATGATTATGAATCATACGCTCTAACCGGCTGAGCTACCGCGCCAAAAAAGTCGACTTGAACTCCCGGCCTTCCCGACTATAAGTCGGGACGCTCTGACCAGCTGAGCTACCGCGCCTTTTTTTGCGGGTGCAAAGATAAGCGCATCCTGCTTTAATTCCCAAATAAAATTTTCCTCATACCCCTATTTTTTCACCACCCGCACCAACACCGGTTTGTCGCTGCCCCGTTTCACCTGTACCAGGTAAGGCCCGGCGGGCAGGGCGCGCATATCGAGCCGGTGGGTGGCGCCGGAATAGGAAATGGCGTGAATTTTCTGGCCGCTGGTGTCGTACACGGCCAGGTCGGTGCGGGCGCGTTCGGCGGCGTTGGTAAAGACCTGGAGGAAACCGTTGGGCGTGGGATTGGGGAACACACAGACGTTGGCGCCGGCCAGCACGGGGGGTATGGCCGTTTGGGCGCCGCTGAATACCCGTTTCAGCGCCGCGGCAAGGGGGGCGCCGGCAATTTTACCCGAGCCGGGGCTTATTTCCATATAATCGGCGGTGATGTCCCATATCACGGCGCCGTGCAGGTTGCGGCTTTTGATAAATTGCGCTTTCAGCGCGATGGAGCGCTCGTCGTCGAAGGAAACGAAACTGGGCATGCCGCTTTTTCCGGTGAGGTATGGGGCCTGGGCCACGTCGTCCCAGTGATAATCGAATAACCCCCGGCTGATTTTTCCGGCAATGTCGTAATACTGCGGGGTAGCGCCGCTGCCGGAAAAATTAACGGTATCGGGCGCGCTTAAACTTCTTACGTGCAAACCGGGCGGGCCCGCGGTGAGGTGGGTGCGGCCGTAAAAGGCCAGTCCGAGATTGATTTTGCCGGCCGGGACGCCGTAATCGAGCAGGTTTTGCACGGCTTCGCTGCAGCTGTAGCCGGCTTGAGTAGCGTTCACGGCGGGGAACAGCGGGGCATTGTGGTTGGACACGGGGTCCCAATGGCCGTAGAAAGCGTAGGCCATGAGGTTGATCCCATCCAGCAGGCGTTTCACCTGTGGCCAGTCGACGTGCTCCATTCGTTTGGGAGAAGCGCCGAAAGCGGCGGTCAGCATCAGTTCGCGGCCAATCTGCCGTTCCAGGCCATCCAGGGCATTGCGCAGCTGACCGAGCAGCAGGCTCAGGTTTTGTTTGTCGTTCGGGCCGCCGCCGCTTTCCGGAAAACCGGGATATTCCCAGTCGATGTCGATGCCGTCGAGGTTGTACAACTGGACGATTCGCCGGCAATCAGCCGCGAAACGGGCGCGTTTGGCGGGGTCGGCTGCCACGGCGGAAAAATGCATGGAATGGGCCCAGCCGCCAATGGATACCAGAAACCGCACCTTGTTTTTATGCGCGTAATCGCTGAAACGTTTGCCCGGCAGGTGCCAGGCCGGGTTGCCGAGGTCCCAGTCCGTATCATACGAGGCAGGCGCCAGCTGCCGGTTGATCGGCCCCAAAAGCAGGTTTTTATCGGCCCAGGGATCGGTCAGGCGCAGCGAGCCGTCCGCTTCCAAACTTAAAAAAGCGTAAATAATGACGTTATATTTGCTGTAATCGAGCGTGGCGGGTTGCACCAGCTTGCCGCGATCGTACCAGCGCCAGCCGGGATAGTAACCGACAATGGATTTTGGCGTACTCTGCGTGTTGGCAGAACAGGAAAGCAATAAAAGGAACAGGGGGAAGAGCAGTTTGCGCATTGGATTAACAATTCTGGTTTGAGGAAAAGGAACAGGTCACCAGGGCGGGGCAAGATGGAGCAATTTTGTGCATTTCCGGACACCTTTTTTTTAAATTTATCGGAAACGGGCAATTTTTCCCCGAAGTAACTTAACTCAGACCAAAAGATTAAAAAAGTCGTTAATACCCGAAACAAATTTGATTTGCCATGAAGCGATATATCTTAATCCTCCTGCCCTACTTGCTCCTGCTGACGCTGAGTTCTGCGCTGCAGGCCCAGCAATCGAACAAGAGTAAATCCAAAGACCGGTACCGTGAAAAAGAATTGCCGCCCAAATCCGAGATCGTGCGCGATGTGGAGCAAAACGCCGGTTGGATGCAGCTCGCCGCCGAGCAAATGCGGCCGGTTACCTTTGCATTATCGGAAGTCATGTTGCACGACGTGGCCAGCCCTCCTGCCGCCAGCCGATTCTACGCGTATTGCCTGTTGAGTGGCTATCAAACGGCTTCCCGCTACCAGCCGGCCGGTTTTCCAACCATGCAGGGCGCCTTGAACGGCATGCCTGCCATACACAGTTTTACCGCTGCCGATTCAGTGTTTTACCCTCTTGCAGCCTTGTATGCCATACTGGAAACCGGCAAAAACATCATGCCTTCGGGTTACCTGCTTGCCGAAAAACAAACGGCGTTGGAACAAACCTTCCGCGACAAAGGATTGCCGGAGAAACTCCTTGCCGGTTCCCGCTCGGCGGCAAACGCCGTATCGCGGGCTGTGCTGAACTATGCTGCCGCCGACGGTTATGCCCGGCTCACGGCCCTCCCCCGATACCGGCCGTCCAACGACCCGGCTACCTGGCAACCCACGCCGCCCGACTGGATGGCCGCCGTGGAACCGAACTGGAATACGCTGCGACCTTTTTTCCTCGAATCGGCACAACAATTCCGCCCGGCCGATGCCGTGCCGTTCAGCGCCGAGCCTGGCAGCGCTTTTATGGCGCTCGTACGCGAAGTGTATGACACCGGCCGCAACCTGACGCCGGAACAACGCGAAACCGCCGAATACTGGGATTGCAATCCTTTCGCCGTGCAACACGCCGGCCACCTGATGATCGGCATGAAAAAGATCTCTCCGGGCGGCCACTGGATGAACATCTGCGGCCTGGCCTGCGAGCAACAAAAACGCTCTTTCCGCGAAAGCCTGATCACCCATACGGCACTGGCGCTGACCATGGCCGATGCGTTTATCAGTTGCTGGGATGAAAAATACCGCGGCAGCCGCATCCGCCCCGTCACCATCATCAACCGCACCATCGACGCCAACTGGCAACCCTTGCTGCAAACGCCGCCCTTCCCCGAATACCCCAGCGGTCACAGTATGGTGTCGGCCGCTGCCGCCGAGGTGCTGACCTATTTTCTTGGCGACAACCGGACATTCACCGACCATACGCAAACCCTGTACGGCCTGAAACCGCGCACTTTCCGTTCCTTCCGGCAGGCCGCGGCGGAAGCGGCCATTTCGCGTTTGTATGGCGGCATACATTTTCGGGATGCGGCGGATCAGGGCCTGATTACCGGCAGGCAGATCGGATTGTGGGCGCTGCAAAAACTGCCGGTGAAACAATAACATTTGGGTGATAAAATTTTTTTCCGCGCTCTTGCAGGAAAAAAATACATTTGCCCGGCGAAAATTCTCTGCACCCCCGGCAGCGAAAAATTTCACTTCCGTAACCTACCGTTGGAAACAATCACACATACCTGGGCGCAACAGGTCTGAACAGGTATCCCATATTCCAGATGAACCCGGCGTAATCCGATTGTTCAAACTATACGTTTCATCCAAATCAAATTTTCTTAATCATGGTCCGACACCTACTGTTACTGCCTGTTTTAGCCCTTTTACTTGCCGGAAACGTTTACGCGCAACGCACCTGCGGCGCCAACGAAGTATTGCTGCGCCAACTTCAGGAAAACCCGGAAATGCAACAGATCCGCGACGCCATTGAACAACGAACCGCCCAGTTTATCCAGTCGGGCGGCGCCAAAGACCGCGTGGTGGTGACCATCCCGGTGGTGGTACACGTGGTATGGAATACCAGCGCCGAAAACATCAGCGACGCCAGGATACAGTCGCAAATCGACGTCCTGAATGCCGACTTTCGCCGCACGAACGCCGACGCGGGCAATACGCCTTCCTATTTTCAGGGGGTAGCCGCCGATTGTGAAGTCAACTTTTGCATGGCACAACGCGATCCCAACGGCAATGCGACCAACGGCATCGTGCGCCGGCAGACAAACGTCACTTCTTTCAGCCTCAATGACAACATGAAATTTTATAGCTCCGGCGGCAGTGATGCCTGGCCGCGCGACCAATACCTGAACCTCTGGGTCTGCGACCTGACCTCCGGGTATTTGGGCTATGCCCAATTCCCGGGCGGCCCCGCCAATACCGACGGCGTGGTGTGCGACTACGCCTACTTCGGTACCACCGGCGCCACCCCTCCGTTCGACAAAGGCCGCACCGCCACCCATGAAGTAGGCCACTGGCTCAACTGTTACCACATCTGGGGCGACGACGGCACTTCCTGTACCGGCAGCGACCAGGTGAGCGACACACCCAACCAGGCCGACGAAAATTACGGCTGCCCCTCGGGCTCGATAGTGAGCTGCAGCAATGGCCCGAACGGCGACATGTATATGAACTATATGGACTATACCGACGATGCCTGTATGAACCTGTTTACCACGGGCCAGAAAAACCGGATGCAGTCCTTGTTCGGTTCCGGCGGCTTCCGCGCGCCATTGTTGAATTCGCTCGGCTGCGAACCGCCAAGCGGCGGGAACTGCGGCACTCCCGGCGGCCTCAGCGCAAGCAATGTGACCCAAACCAGCGCCACGCTCAACTGGAACAGCGTAAGCGGCGCCACCGCCTATAACCTCCAGTGGAAACTGTCCAGCGCTTCCACCTGGACGACCGTGCCCGGCCTCACTTCCACTTCTCATAACCTGAGCGGACTTACCGCCGGCTCCACTTATAATTTCCAGGTACAGGCCGACTGCAACGGAACCACCGGCAGCTATTCCGCTCCGGCTTCCTTTACCACCCAAAGCGGCGGCGGTTGCAGCGACCCGTACGAAGCCAACAACAGCCGCAGTGCTGCCAAGTCCATTACGCCCGGCACGGCTATTAATGCCCTTATCGGGACTTCCACGGACAATGATTACTTTAAATTTAACGTAACTTCCTCGAACAGAAACATTAAAGTTGACCTGACCAATCTGCCGCTGGACTACGACCTCCGGCTCTATCGCAACAGTACGCAGGTGGGCCTTTCGGATAATCCCGGAACAGATCCGGAACAGATCATTTTTAACAATGCCAATACTTCGGCTACCTATTATCCGCGCGTTTACGGTTACAACGGCGCTTTTAACACTTCCCAGTGCTACACCCTGCTGGTCAGCCTGAGCAGCACGGCCTGGCGTACCGACGGCAGCACCGACGGCCAGGTTACGACCATTGAAATTCCGCTGGATTTTGAAGACGCCGGTTTTGCTATGTGGCCCAACCCGGCTATCGATCACCTGACGGTGGAGGTGCCCCTGGAAGCCGACTCCGACGTACAGGTGAGCATTATTGACGCTGCCGGGAAAGCAGCCGTGCAACAACAACGCACACTGGTGAAGGGCGACAACCAATTCACGCTCGACCTCCAGGGTCTTTCCAATGGCGTTTACATGGTGCAGGTGCGCAACGGCGAAGTAGCTAAAGTGCGCAAACTGGTGGTGAACAAGCCCTGATGAATATCGAATAACGAACAGCGAATGTCGAATATCGAAGGACTTCGACATTTGACATTCGCTGTTCGTTATTCGATATTCATCAAGGTTCGGGCGTGGTCGGCGGGTTTTTCTGTTCGTACAGGTAAGCGCCCAGCATACCCAATCCGCCAAAGATGGCGATGAGCGCGAAGAATATGCCCGTGCGTTCCCCGTCGTCGAGACTGGCAGCACGGCTGATAAACAACGCCAGCAATAAACCCAGACCGGCGCCGATGAACATCAGGCTGTTTTTCAGGGTACGCGACGGATCGGCCTGCCGGCGCTTTTTCTGTGGCTCCATACCGCGTTCGATCATGGCCATGTTTTCTTTGTTTTCGAGGTAGCGTATTCCCCAGATCATAAGGAAAGCCCCGAGGCTGATCGTGATGGGGATAAAAAGTGCAACAATTCCTTCGTGCATGGTGACAATTTTTTGAATGAGTGAAAACTGGTTTTCGTTTGCTGTTGTCACCCTTGACAGCAGGGGTTTCGGAGAGGTTACAGGTTTTTGAAAAAAATTCCGTTTACTTGAGAACTCACCCCTACTTCAGCAACACTTTTCCCGTAAACCTGGCCTGGCCTTCCAATCTGACGGTGTAAAAGTACACGCCTGCCGGTAGTCCCCCCCGCTCGAAGCGGTATTGTTTTCCGGAAAACACGTCTGCACGCAGGGCTTTACCGAACCGGTCGCTTAGTTCAAAAACGGCACGCTCTGCCGGAAAAGGCAATTCAAATATGGCCATTGTCGCGGCTGGATTCGGATACACGGCAAGTGGCGTCATTCCGGCGGGTTCATCCGCCTTTACCAGGATAAAATGATCGCCGATGGTGTGAAAGGTAGTGTTGGTAATAACCGGATCGTTGAAATCAAAATAGATGGCGGCGCTGTTTTCGATGAGCGTGCCGTCCGGGTTATCGGGCTGTTGCGGTACGCGGAATTTGATAAATCCATGAGAAGCCGGCTCGTTCACGTTGCTGTCGGGCAGCAGGATGTTGTCGAAGCGGAAACGCAGCACGTTGTTGTCGAGCAGGGCAAAATCGTAGCGGTGGCTGGATGCGCCGGGACGGACTTTCCGGGCGTCGAGATGCGCAGAAAGCGTGTCCAGAATAACCACGGTAAAAGCGGTGTCGGTGCCCGTGTTTTGAAAACGGATCAGGTATTCGATGTCGGTGTTGGCTTCCAGCAGGTGCTGTTGGCCGTAGCCGCGCGGGAAGGCCTGCTTATCGTTCGGGTCGAAAGAGCCCACGTTTTGCTGACAATCGGTCGTTTCAAACGGATCGGGCGAATTCAGGGAAAACTGCGTCACCATGCCGGGCGTATTCAGGCCGCCGCAACCTTCCACGGCTTTGGCTTCCACGCCGCCCCAGGGATGGTAAATTTCTTCATCTGCCTCCACGCGCCAGGTAGCGCCGTTTGCCGGCATTGCGATCACCCGCGTTTCACCGCTTTCGAGCTGAAAAGTACCGCTCTGGAACATGATCACATCTTCCACCACCACGAATTCCAGTGGCTGCGCCATATCGCCGGCGCCGATATTCCTGATGGTCATACGCACGGAATCGCCGGCGCATAAACCGCTCACTTCGATGTCGGCGCCCGACCACTGCGACGGCGGGTTGCAGATGGTGTCGGGGAAGACATGCGCTTCCGTACAGTGCGTAAAGCCCTGCGGAGCGGAACATTCCAGAAGGAAGTTGATTTGAAAAGTAGCGCAGGCGCCGGCAGCCAGTGCGCCCAGATCGAACGACCAGGTATTGTTGCCCAATGAAGTGCCCGGTATGCTGCTGTTGGTAAAGGTCATAAAGGGGTCGAGTACGATTTCAACTGATACATTTTCAACGGTTTCGGTAGCGAGGTTACATGCCTGAACGGTATAGATATTGGGAAAACAGCGGCGCAGCCGGGGTGTCGCCAGATCGATAGACAAAAGCGGGCAGTTCGTTTCGAGATGTGCGGCGATATCCTGTTCACTGACCTGGCCGCTCGCGGCAGCCACGATGTACACCGAGGGGCAATTTTGTGCCCAGTTAAAAGGCGCCGCCAGCGTAACCTCTATCAGGGTATCAGCGCCTGGCATCGATTGGGTATAAATCCCATTGTTGTCTGTGAAAGTCTGGTATGTTTCGCCGGTCACCAGACCGGTCAGTTTTACCGTCCAGCCCGACAATAGCGGTTCTCCTGTGTCGAAGATGCAATTACTCAGGGTATCCAGGTACACTTTACCCGTAACGATGGCTCGAGGCGACTCTATCACTTTGATGGTTTGGGTGTACCGGTAGGCATTGGCGTTGGCATTGTAAAAAACGGAATAATTCGTTGGCGCAGGGTCATTGGGGTTTATGTACACGACACTCGGGCTCCAGGGTATGGGCGCATTTTCTGCCGAAACGACCGGGCCGATCAGGTTCATGGGATGGTTGGGCGCCGCGTTCGGATTGGGATTTGGAACGTTGATTGTCGGTAACGCCGGGTTATAGGTACACCAGTTGATGATTTCCCAGCTGCGCTCGATGAGCAAGTCGGCATCCGGCACAGAGGTAAAGACCAGATCGGAATAGGAGGCAGCCAGCGCCTCGCAATCTTCGCCGAAAAACGTCGGTTCACCGTAATTGTTCCCGCTCTGTTGTACCGTGGTGATCACGTCGTCGGGAAAGCGGACGTAGTAATCCTGTTCGTATACGACCGTAATTTTTTGCGAACAGGTAGAGGTGTTGCCACTGCAATCGACCACCCGAAAAGTGCGCGTCACTGAGCCTTGCAGGCAGGCGGTGTTGAGTTGGGAGGTGTTCGCCGTTTTGATGATCGTATCCAAACAGGCATTTTCTGAAACGACGGGATTACCATAAGCCAACAGCGAGGGATCGTAATCTTCGCAGGACACCGTTACGTCGGTGGCGCTGCAGGTAGGCGGTATTTTATCCTCTACCTTTACTGTAATCAGGCATGGAGTCATGAGCGGCTGTCCCTGGTGAAAAGCGACGTCGCCATTGGCATCCAGCTGGTACACCCGCATAACTATGGTTTGAAAGGTGTTGGCCTCGCAGCCGTAGAATTTGATAAATTCGGCCTCTCCGGTAGCACGCGCATACTCGCTTGGCGTATCCGGGCTGGCATCGTCGCAGGGCGGTAAGCCGTTCACCGGGTTCAGGCCGCTGATACAGCCGCTGTACGGCTGCTGGCGTTGCAGGGTGATCCTGAGATTGCCGCCGCAATTATCAAAAGAGCCTGTATTAAAAGCAGCAGGCATAAGGGTAGCCACGCTGCCCCATTGCGTGGTTCCATTGGATTCGTAACAATCATTGGGATCGTCCGGGCCGAGGGATACGTATACCAGTTCATTGCAAACAGCCACCGGCGGAATAGTGTCGTTGAGCGGGTCGCAGTTTTGTGCGGAAAGTTGGGATAACATTGCCGTAAACAGGAAAAGAAGTGGCGGAAAAACACTTTTCATGGTCAGGCAAGAAAGGAAAAATCTTGTCATTGGATTAGATTTTTTAAGTGAAATTGGTTGTTTCAACGACCGGTAGGAGCGGGATGACCGGCTAAATATTTTTTAACGGTACAAAAGTCCGTCGGCAACCCCGGCCAACCAAAATCAATTTTTATGTTTTGTAGACCGGTTTTGGATCAGTTTTTGATTTATATACTCTGAAATACAATGTTTTAATTCTTCTTATATTAATAGGATAGCTATTAAAACCTTCTTTTTCAACCCGTATTTGTCTCCTACCCGGCATTTTTTATGGAAAAAAGCGGCCTGTATCAGTTGATCCATTCCTTTTCGCCGCTTGAATTGCGGGAAGTCCGGAAGTTTCTGCGCTCGCCGTTTACAACCAGCGGCAAGATTTGATCGAACTGTTCGAATGGCTCGCCACCCAGCCGGCGCCTTCGCGCGAAACGGCCTGGCGCCGGTTGTTTGGCCAATCACCGTTCGACGAACAAAAGCTCCGGCTGCTGATGAGCTACCTGCATCGCCTGTTGGAACAGTACCTGACCGTGAAGGCGTGGAACGACGATCCCCTGAGCAATCAGATCTACCTGGCGAAAGCATACCGCAAACGGCAACTGACCGGCGCATTCGACCGGACGCAGCGCCACCTGGAAAAAACGCTCGAAACGCAGCCCCTGCGCAACGCGCATTACCACGACTGCCGCTATAAATTGCATTGGGAGGCGCACCAATTGGCCTACACCCAAAATCCTACCGAGGTATCGCGGCTGCAACAACTGTCAGGCGATGCCGATGCCATCTATCTATCGCAAAAACTCCGGCTGATCTGCCTGCTGAACGCCCATGAGTCGGTATACCAATCCGGGCGGCAAAGCGGGTTTGATGAAACGGTCGTGACACTGGCCGAGCGGGAGGAAATGCGCTGTTTGCCGGCTGTTGCCGTCTACCTGCATTGCTACCGGATGCTGCGAAACCCGGATGAAGAAATTCATTTTCAAGGTTTTAAAGAGCTGTTGCTCGAACAGTCGGCCCTGTTTTTCGAAGAAGAAATGTCCGGCCTTTTTATTCTGGCAATCAATTACTGCGTGCGCCGGATCAATGCCGGGGAAAGCCGTTTTTTTAGCGAAGCCCTGGATCTGTACAAAGAGGGATTGTCCAAAAGGTATTTGCTGGAAAACGGCGTGCTCTCCCGTTTCACCTATCATAATATCGTGGCCGCGGGTCTGCACACGGGCGAACTGGATTGGGTAAGGAGTTTTATCACGGAATACAAAAACCGCCTGGAAAAACAATACCGCGAAAGTTCTTTCAGTTTCAACCTGGCGCGATTGGAATACGCGGAAAAACGGTACGACTACGTGCTGGAGCTCCTGCAGCGGGCCAATTACCGCGACCCACTGCTCAACCTGGCCGCCAAAACCCTCTTGCTCAAAACCTATTATGACCTGGGCGAATACGAAACCCTGGAATCGCACCTCGACGCCATGCGCAACTACATCCACCGCAAACGGGTGCTCGGCTACCACCGCACGAATTATCTCAACATCATCCGCTATACGGAAAAACTGATGCGGCTCAACCCATTGGATAAAAAATCCGTCTATACGCTCAGGCAGGAAATGGAAAACGAAACCGTGCTGACGGAAAAGGCGTTTTTTCAAAAAAACCTGCATGTCAGCGAATAGCAAGGCTTTTTGCCGATGCTACCGCTAATTCGTGTAATTTTGCCGCGCCTTTGCGCATACAACCACCTGAACATGAAAAAACTGCTTTTTTTGCTGCTGCCGGCCGTCCTGCTGATACAGGCTTGCTCCAATGATTTCGACGTAACCGCCCCCTGGAAAGAAATTCCGGCGGTATACGGCATCCTGTCGCCCAAAGATACTGCCCATTACCTCCGGGTGGAAAAAGCTTTCCTCGACCCGGAAACCAACGCACTGGAAATCGCGCAGATCGCCGATTCGTTGTATTACCCGGAAAATGCCATCGACGTGTATCTCGTGCGCGTCAGCACCGGACAGCAAATCCAGTTGCAACGCGTCGACGGCAACCTCGAAGGTTACGTGCGGCAAGGCGGCGTGTTCGCCACCCAACCCAACTGGCTGTACAAAACCAAAGAAACCCTGCACGAAGGTGAGACGTACCGTTTCCGCATGACCCGGACCGACGGCAAACCCGACGTGACGGCTGAAACGACCCTGCCGGCAACTTTTAACTTCCAGACCCCCAACCCCCAGCAAATACCGGCCCGCATCAGTTTTATACGAACCAGCCCCACCTCCATCGTCTGGCGCACCGATGTAAACGGCGTCTATTTCCGGGTAGATCTCCGGATACGCTACCGCGAGGAAACGCCCGAAGGCGCCGTGATCCGGCGCGACACACTCTACTGGACGCCCGTTTATAATACCGAAAGGAGCGAAACGCTGGTGGCCGGCGGCCAGTACAAAGGCGAAGTAAAGATCAACGGTGAAACGTTCTACAATTTCCTCGTTGAAAACATACCGGCCGCGAACGACCGGTTCCGCTATTTCGACGGTATCGACATCACCCTCACCGGCGGCGGCAAGGAAATAAAGGAATATCAGGAAAGGGCTTCGGCCAATGCCGGCCTCACCGGGGCCGAAATCATACCCGTGTATACCAACCTTTCTGAAGGGTTCGGATTGTTTACCGGTAAAAACGTGACCGAACTGACCAAAATTCAGGTAGCGCCGGAAACGGTGAATGCCATGAACCAACAGTCGCCGGCGAAAGATCTGAATTTCCGGAATTAAGGGGAAACTTACTTCCCCTTCCTTACCAACCCGATCAGAAACAACAGCACCAGCGCCCCGATCACCGCCGTGATGATATGGCTGACCAGTCCGCTGCCGATGCGCACGCCGATCTGGCCGAGCAGCCAGCTGCCGACAAAAGCGCCGAGGATACCGATCACAATATTGCCCAGCAGGCCGAAACCGTAACCTTGCCGTAAGAGGCCCGCCAGCCAGCCGGCAGCGGCGCCAATGATGAGGGTGTAAATCAGATGGTCCATAGTTGTATCATTTTGGTTAAAAAATCACGCTTTTTTCTCCCGGATTTGCAAACAAAGCAGGGCGGCAAAAGCCAGCAAGCCGCCACCCACCATCACCGCCGCGAGGCGGTTATTGTCGAGCACGTGTTCCATGATCCAGCCAAAAAACAGGGTGGCAATGATCTCGGGCAGTACGATGAAAAAGTTGAAAATACCCATGTAGACGCCCAGTTTGTCCTGCGGCAGGGTGGAAGCCAGCATGGCGTAGGGCATGGACAGGATACTGGCCCAGGCAATGCCCACGCCGAGCATGGAGAGCAGGAGCCAGTATTTGCCGGGGGCCACGCCCACGAACAGTAGCCCCAGCGCGCCGGCGGTAAGGCAGATCATGTGCGTATAGCGCCGCGTGTAGCGATCGGCAATTTTGGGCAGCAGAAAAGAAAAGGCAAAACAGACCGCTGAATAGAAACCGAAACAGATGTTGCCCCAGGCCACGCCCTCAGAATACAGCGGAGAAGCGGTGTCGGGCGCGCCCAGCACATCGCGCGCCACGGCAGGCGTAAAATAAAACCACATCAGGAACAAACCCGGCCAGGTAAAAAACTGCACCAGGGCCACCTGCCGCATGGTGGAGGGCATTTTAAAAATATTGGAAAACACCTCTTCCACCCCATTCAGAAAACCGGCGGTTTCCTTTTTCATTTTTTCAAAGGCTTCCGGATCGGCGGGCGGGTATTCTTTCGTCGTGCGCACCGTGTACAAAACGGCGCCGATATAACACAACGCGCCGATGGTGAATACGGCCACGAGGTATGGCGGCACGCCGCCTGTGTGTTCCGTGTTTCCGAAGATGGCGAGAATGCCTGCCGGCAGCAGGGCCGCGATCACGTTGCCGATCCCGATGAACATACTCTGCATGGTATACCCCCTGTTGATCTGTTCCTCGGGCAAAAGGTCGCCTACAAAAGCCCGGAAAGGCTCCATACTGATGTTGATGCTGGCGTCCAGTATCCAGAGCAGGCCGGCAGCCATCCACAAGGCCGAAGAGTGCGGCATGGCGATCAGCGCCAGGGTGGCGAGAATGGCGCCCACGGTGAAGTAGGGTTTGCGCCGCCCCCACCGGTTCCAGGTGCGGTCGCTCATATAGCCAATAATGGGTTGAACGATCAGACCCGTCATGGGCGCCGCCAGCCACAGCAGTGGAATTTCGTCGGGTTTTGCGCCGAGGTATTCATAGATGGCGCTCATGTTGCCCATCTGCATGCCCCAACCAACCTGGATGCCCAGAAAACCAAAACTCATGTTCCAGATTTGCCAAAAGTTCAGGGGTGGTTTATGCCAGTTGGCAGCGCCGGGGCCGGGTGTAGCAACGCTCATGTGTGTTGTTTTTAGGTTAAAAAATTTTGTCTTCCGAAGCAGCAAAGATGAAAAAATTGGCAAACAAGTTAGGCGCACAAATTTAATGGATAAAAAATCCGGCGACCGCGCTCGTTGCCGGCGCCCTTACCGGCAATAAGTGTAGCCGGCCAGGAGCAGCCAGCAGCCGCATCGGCATCTCCAGGCGGTTCCCCTTAAACGACCTGGCGGGAGATATCACCGCAAGCGCATTGCGATGATACCT
>JAKLJF010000560.1 GCA_023151335.1 Thermoanaerobaculia bacterium
CGGGCATTTTGTCTTCTAAAGGCATTCCGCACGAGCTGGACATCTGGGGCTGGGATATGCGTCACGACTGGCCGACCTGGCGTGCCATGCTGCCGTATTACGTCGAGTCGAGGTTCTGAAATGTCGCGGCTTATATTTTTTCTGCTCTTGTCAAACGTTGCCTTGGGTGCCCGGGTCGATACGCTGGAAATTTACAGCCCCTCCATGCGGAAAACGGTCAAGTGTCTGGTCGTGCTTCCGGAAAGTTATACGTTTTCCGGGCAGCCATACCCGGTGTTGTACCTGCTGCACGGCTGGAGTGGCAATTTTGCCGGCTGGCTGGGCGACGCGCCCCAACTGCGCGAACACGCCGACCGGCACCAAATGCTCATCGTATGCCCCGACGGCGGCTACGACAGCTGGTATTTGGACAGCCCGGTGGATTCCACCGTGCGCTATGAGACGCATATTGCGAAGGAAGTGGTGTCCAACGTGGACTTTTACTACCACACCCGCCGCGACCGGGCCGGTAGGGCCATTTCCGGACTGAGCATGGGCGGGCACGGCGCGCTTTACCTCGCGATCCGAAACCCCGGTATTTTCGGCGCGGCCGGCAGCATGGCCGGCGGACTCGACCTGCGGCCTTTCCGGAAAAACGAATGGGATCTGCAGGGCGTACTCGGCAAACCCGACGAATACTGGGACAACTGGGAAACCCATTCGGTGGTCAATCTTGTACCCCGGCTCAAAGATGCCGGGCTGCAACTGATCATCGACTGCGGCCTGGATGATTTTTTCCTGGAAACCAACCGCGAAATGCACCGCCGCCTGCTCGAGGCGGATATCCCGCATGAATACACCGAGCGGCCGGGAGAACACAACGACGCATACTGGGGAAACGCGGTGGATTATCAAGTGGTATTTTTCGTTAAATTTTTTCAGAAAAACCGCTGAATATCGACCTCGGCGACCAACGACTTGCCCTCCAGCAAACAATCTGCCAGTCGCTCCGCCCAATAAGGTGCCAGCAATGCCCCCTTCGTCCCCAGCCCGTTAAAAATTGCCATTTTCGGATGCACCGGGCTGATTCCCAGAAAGGGCCGCCGGTCTTTCACCGTGGGCCGGATGGCGCCGAAACGTTGCACGATCTCGTAAGGAGCTGAAAATATGCCTGAAAGGCGTTCACCGAGCCCTTGTTGTACGGCGGCGGTGGCCCCGTTGTCTTCAAAAGTCCAGTCGTTGCTTGCGCCGGCCCAAAACAGACCATTTCCCTGTGGAACGATCATCAGGTCGCGTTTAACCATTTCCCGCAATGTCTCCGCGCCAGGCGGCAGAAAACGAAAGATCAGGCCTTCGCCTTTCGACAATTGCCAGGGCAGGGCGGGGAAAAACGGGTTGTCGCGTCCGCGGTAGCCTTCGCAAAAAATGATATAGTCATAGTCACTGACCAGTTGCAGGGCGGTGCCGGACGTAACAGCCTGTTCCAGGAGCAGCCCTTCGCCGGCCATTTTTTGGCGAAACGTGTGGAGCAGCAGGGGAAAATCGACGCGGGCGGCCTGCCGGATCTCGCCCGTCAGCAGGGCGGGTTTGAGGAATGCCGACCAGGCGCCGGCATCAGGCCGCTCACCCAATAGGTGCGCGTATCCGGGCGATGCCATGCGGGCGGCCCAGTCATTGGCCTGTTGCACGGTTTCCAGCAAGCGCAGGATGGGTTGTTCGTGCCAGAGGGTACACTGCCATTCGGCCTCCAGTTCGCGGTAAAATGCCCGCGCGACCGGGTAAAAAGTTTCGAAGCCCCAGGATTTGACAAAACGTTTGCCCGTGACGGGATTGATAATGCCGGCGGCGGCGAGAGAGGACTGATGAGGATGGCCCGCGTCGGCGATGCGTACCGCCGCGCCGCGCCGCGTCAGCGTCCGGGCCAGCACCGTGCCGGCAATTCCCTGGCCGACCACGAGGCATTTCATCAGCTATAGCGGCGGCGCACCAGTTTGATAAAGTTCTTGGCTGTTTCGGCCCGTTTTTTCTCGGTCCAACGGTAACGCATCACGCATTGATCCAGCAGAAACGCTTTGGCTTGTTCCATACGTTGAAAACCGTTCAGGGCATTGATCGCATTGTCGAAAGCCTGGTTGTCGCCGCCGAACAATTCGCTGGTGAGCAGCAACCTGTCGTTCAGGGCGATGGCTTTGCGCAGATCGGGTATGGGCAGTTCGGACAATTTTTCCGACAATTCTGTCACCTGTTTCTGCTCGAACAGCGCTTCCGCTTCGGGCGATATCGCCGGGAAACTGGGCGGCGGCGTTGCTGCCGGCGGCGCTTGAATTTTGATCGTCGGCAGGGGCTCCGCGGCTTTGATGGACTCCACTATAACCGGGGGTGGGGGAGGGGCCGGCGCGGGTTTTTCTTCCGGCGGGGGCGCCGGCTCGGCCGGTTGCGGCATTGAAGGCGCCTGATAAGCGGGCATGCCCGGCTCGGGCGCGGCGGCCACCGGCGCCGGCGGTTCCGGCGTTTCGGGGTGGCGGGCCGGCGTGGTTTTATGACGCGGCGCTTCCGCTTTCGGCGAAGCCGAATTTTCATCTTCCGACAACAAAGCGTCGTACAATTCGCGGATATGCGACAGCATAATGTCCACGTCGATGCGCAGTATGGTGTCCGGTTCTTTGCTCATGCGCGAAAAATCCCGGTTGATCTTGTCCAGATAAATTTTTGCTTTCGATAAATTCATAATAGCCAAAGAGGGATGCAGTATTAGAAGAAGGTTAACAGTTGGATTTTTTTGCCCGGCGAATTTCAAAAATTACGGGGAACAATCCGGCAAAGCAGACAAAAAAATCGCATTTTCGCGGCGCTTATCGATTGAAAAGAGTACTTAAAAAAAACGCTATTCCGGTTATAAAAATTTGTAAATGAATCTGTTGGGCCTGGTATGGAAAAAGTTTTTCGCAGAAAAACTTTTTCCATACCAGGCCCAACAGATTCATTCCCCTTCGCTCAATATGTTTCTCGAACCGCATTTTAAAGGCCAGCGCTCCGGGTGGATCGAAGTGATCTGCGGCTGTATGTTTTCCGGAAAAACGGAGGAGCTGATCCGCCGCCTGAAGCGGGCTGCCATTGCCGAATTAAAGGTGGAAGTATTTAAACCGAAAGTAGATACCCGCTACGACGACAACAATATCGTGTCGCACGATACCTCCGCCTTGCTGGCCACGCCGGTGGGTCATTCAGCAGATATGCTCAACGTTTCTCCTGACACGTCGGTGGTGGGCGTGGATGAAGCCCAGTTTTTTGACATGGAACTGCCCGTCGTTTGCCAGGAACTGGCCCTGCGCGGCGTGCGCGTGGTGGTGGCCGGCCTGGACATGGATTACCGCGGCAAACCATTCGGCCCCATACCCAATATGCTGGCGATTGCCGAATACGTCACCAAAGTGCACGCGATATGCGTACACTGCGGAAATCTGGCCACCCATTCCTACCGGCTGGCTCTGGGCGATGAAGTGATCCTGCTGGGCGAAAAAGAACAGTATGAGCCGCGTTGCCGCTCGTGTTACCAGATGGGGAATATTTTGCGGTTAAAGTAGTTCAGGTTTTTGAAATACCATTAAGTATCCTAACGTACTTTTGCGGCCTCAAAATAAGGTACAATGGCAAAAGCACAAAAAACAGCCTCCGGAAACCTGAAAATCCGCTCCGCGCTCGTATCCGTTTACGCTAAAGACGGCCTGGAACCGATCATCCGCCGCTTGCATGAACTCAACGTGGTATTGTACAGTACGGGGGGCACACAAACCTTTATCGAAAAACTCGGCATTCCGTCCACGCCTGTTGAACAACTGACCGGTTATCCGAGTATTCTCGACGGGCGGGTCAAGACCCTGCACCCTGCCGTATTCGGCGGCCTGCTCGCCCGGCGCGAGCCGGATCACCTGGAACAATTGAAAGCGTATAATATTCCGGAAATCGACTGTGTGATCGTCGACCTGTATCCCTTTGAAGACACCGTGGCCGCCACCAATGATCCGGCAGAGATCATTGAAAAAATCGACATCGGCGGCGTTTCCCTGATCCGGGCGGCTGCCAAAAACTGGAAAGACGTGGTTGTGGTGGGCTCCAAAGAGG
>JAKLJF010000561.1 GCA_023151335.1 Thermoanaerobaculia bacterium
TTAGTATTTCGCAAAGATCTTTTGTATCGCAGCGCCTTCCTTTATTCGCAACTCCCGCGTTTGGCAGCTTGCCCCAGGCAATTTCCCTTTCATTGGATGCTGATAAACACAAAGGGCGCACCCGCGTTGGTGCACCCATTGCATAAGAGAAACTTCACAGAAAGTTTGATTTGGTTACTCGCCCCGGCAAACGTGCCGGGGCATTTTTATTATTAAGCAGATTATTATGATACGCCGTTGGAAGCCACCTTTTCCGGCAGCCAGGTGTGATAATATTCCGGGTCTTCAATTCCCGCCGCATACTCGGTCATCAGCAGCGGACGGAAAGTGTCTACCATGACCGCCAGTTCGCGGGTTTCTTTGGCGCCGATGCTTTTTTCCACCGTGCCGGGATGCGGTCCGTGCGGAATACCGCCCGGATGGAGGGTGATCATGCCGCGTTCGACGTGTTTGCGGCTCATAAAATCGCCGTCTACGTAATACAGCACTTCATCGGAATCGATATTGGAGTGGTTATAAGGCGCCGGGATAGCCAGCGGGTGATAATCGTACAGGCGGGGCACAAAGGAACAGATCACAAAATTGTGCCCGTCAAAAGTCTGGTGTATCGGTGGCGGCAGGTGTACGCGCCCGGTGATCGGCTCAAAATTGTGGATGGAAAAAGCGTAAGGATATACGTAGCCGTCCCAGCCGACAAGGTCGAAGGGATGATTCATGTAGTGATACGGATAGATATTGTCCTGTTTTTTGATGTAAAACAGGAAGTCGCCGCGTTCGTCGTGCGTTTCCAGATCGGTGGGTTTGCGGAAATCGCGCTCACAGAACGGCGAGTGCTCCATCAACTGTCCGAATGTATTGCGGTAGCGTTTGGGTGTGGTGATGGGGCCATAGCTTTCCACGATGAACAAGCGGTTGTCCGCGTCGTCAAATTCGATCTGGTACGTGGTGCCCCGCGGTACCACCACGTAGTCGCCGTATCCGAACTGGATAGTGCCGTACATGGTACGCAGGCGTCCGCTGCCCTGGTGGATAAAGATCACCTCGTCGGCATCGGCATTTTTAAAAAAATATCCGCTCATGCTTTTTCGGGGAGCAGCCAGGATGATCTTGCAGTCGTTGTTCACGAGTACCGGTTTGCGCGATTGCAGGTAATCGTCTTCCGGTTCGATTTTAAACCCTAATAAACTCCTGTGTTTCAGTTGTTTGTCATGCACCGTTCGCGGCGCCACACTGTACGGCTCGTTCACCTGAACGATCTGCGTAGGCGCATTGCAATGATAAAGCAACGAATACAGATCGCTGAATCCTTCCGTGCTGAACAATTCTTCGTGGTATAATTCGCCGTTAGGCTTGCGGAACTGCGTATGCCGTTTTGGGGGGATTTTTCCAAGACTGTGGTAATGCATAACGTGGTATCGGCAGTGATCGGTTAGGAAAAATTCTTCGGAGAGTCAAAGGTAGAAAATATCCGCTTGGAACCTGGTCAAAACTTCTGCAATTGTTCAAATGGTGTGCTGTGTACCAATGTATCTGCCTGAGTTATACATGCCCTGGCAATTGTTTCTACAATTGCATGGTCGAAGCGCAGCATCCGGATATCGGGGGAAATGTTGTGTTCCAGGCCGAAATGGTAGGTTTTGTCGTAATAACGCAAGGCTACTCCGGCGGCAGTGGCGTAGTCGCCGGCCCGCAGCGCTTCCAGGGCGGTTTTCAGGTGCTGGCCGCCCAGTTTTTTTTCAATCCGGCAAAAAGCATCTTCCAGCTCGGCAACGGAAAACCCGGTGTAATCATCCACCAGATTTTTTATCCTACATTCAAATGGCACCTCGATATTGAACAAGGGAGATGCTTTAAAGTGCCGCCAGAACCCTTCCGGGATAAAAACGCGGCCGATACTTCGGCTTTCGTTTTCCAGCCAGACCCGGCGCTTGGCATCCAAATGCTGCATCGCCTCAAACAGGTCATTTTCAAACTGTTCCACGGTAGGTTGCGGCAATTCGCCGATAGCGCCGAAAGCAGAGCCTTTGTGGTGTGCCAGCGCTTCCAGGTCGATGATCTGCTCGCCCAACCGCTGTAGCTCGCGCAGGATTTTAGTTTTTCCCGTCCCAGTTTGCCCGCCGATGACGATCATATTGAAAGATGCCTGTTCAAAGGCCTCCAAGAGGTGGCGGCGGTAATTTTTATAACCGCCCAGCAGCGTCACCACGTCGAATCCGGACTGCCGGAACAGCCAGGCCATACTGCCGCTGCGCTGTCCGCCCCGCCAGCAATGCACGGCCAATCGCCGGTGCGGGGCCAGCTTACGGGCTTCCCGTACGAACTTTTCCATTTTCGGACCAACGATTCTCAGGCCCAGGAGCATGGCTTCTTCTTTACCCTGCTGTTTGTACAGGGTGCCTACCTGCGCCCGCTCTGCGTCGTTGAACAACGGGAAACTGACGGCCCCCGGAATATGGCCCTGCGCAAACTCACCGGGCGAACGCACATCGAGTACGATCCGGTCGGAACGGGCGCTGAGAAATGCGTGGGGAAGCAGGATCGATTCTGTCATGGCGCCGCAAAAATAAAAAAGGGGCAAGACCCGCCGGTCCTGCCCCCACAAAATTGGACTACAAACGCAATTTTTTATGATCTATAACTCAAAACTCGCTCATCACTCATCGCTCATCGCTCATCGCTCATAACTTTTAATGGTTTCTCACCTTCCCGGATCCCGAAACCGAGGTTTGCACCGGCCCGTTCACGTGCAGGGCCACATCGCCCGAACCGCTAATAGCGACACTGGCCTCGGAGCCGCTCAATTCTTTCGCGTCTATATCGCCCGATCCGCTGATGGCGATGGCCTGCTTGTCGGCTTTGCCGGATAATTTCATGTCGCTGGAACCGGAGATGTTGACTTCGAGATTTTTAACGTCGAATGCGCCGGTGAAATCGCCGGATCCGCTGCTGTTGAATTCAAAACGGTCGCCTTTGATGGGCGTTTCGGCAACAATGTCGGAAGAGCCGCTGTTGCTCAACTCGTTCAGGCTGCGATAGGTCACGCTGATGCTGATTTTGCTGTTCCGGTACGATCCTTTTTTCATCCGGATGCCCAGGGTACTGCCTTTTATTTCCGTTATCACGTCGTCGGTGCTGACGCCATCGGCTTCGATAGTGACCGACTCGGCGCTGCCCTGTTTTAAGGTGACTTTTTCATAGCCGCCGGAAATAGCGATTTTATCGAAGCCAGACAGGGTACGTGTCGTGGTGTTTTGGGCAAAAAGAGCGGCGTTCAAGAGGCAGAAGAGGCCAAAGAATACGGTTAAAATACGTGTTTTCATAACCATTATGATGTGAAAGTTGATTTGTATCTGGGGCGAAGGACAAATGTTAAAAGGGAGGGTTGCGTGGCGGGGGTCTGATCTTGACATATTCCAGGTTGAACAGTCGGGAGATTATACGGTTATTTGTCGCGTACAAGTCACTTTAAAAATTTCTCTTGAAAGTTCCATCCCACGATATCATTCTTGCCGGCGCCGGCCTTTCCGGCCTTACCCTTGCCCTCGAATTGGCGCGCCGTCCTGCTTTTCAGGATAAAAAAATACTGCTGCTCGACCGCGACGACAAGCGGCAAAACGACCGCACCTGGTGTTTTTGGGCCACCGATGAAGAGCCGCTGCCGCCGGTATTGTACCGCACCTGGGATCGATGCCGTTTTTTTAGTCCGGATATTGAATTGAAAATGGATATTTCGCCCTACCGCTACCGCATGGTGCGCGGCATCGATTTTTACGAATGGGCCAGAAAGGAATTAAGCAAACACCCGCATATTACCTCAATACAAACCAGCATCAGGCATATCGATGCAGCAGCCGGTACCGTTTACACCGATGCCGGCGATTTTTCTGCGGAACAGGTGTTCAATTCGGCTTTTACCAAAATTCCGGTTTTGCCGCCCCCAAGCTCGCTATACCCTACCCCACCCTTTTCAACCGAACCACCGTCAACCGAACCACCGTCTACCGTCCACCGTCAACCGTCAACCGTCTACCGTCAACCGTCTACCGTCCACCGTCCACCGTCCACCGTCCACCGTCCACCGTCTACCGTCCACCGTC
>JAKLJF010000562.1 GCA_023151335.1 Thermoanaerobaculia bacterium
ATTCCTGCTTGAACGCCCGCGCGAAATACACCGGATCGTTGAACCCGCAGTCGTCGGCCACGGCGGCAATGGTGCGCTCCGGATCGCGGAGCAGGGCACAGGCCCTGGAAAGGCGAATGTACCGGATGAACTGGTTGGCGGAGCGCCCCGTCAGCGCCACGAGTTTGCGGTGCAGATTGGAGTTGCTCATGCCTGCTTCGCGGCAGAAACGGTCCACGTCGAAAGCAGTGTCGGCGAGATGATCTTCCACGATGGCGCGCATTTTCAAAACGAAGGCGTTTTCTTCTGCGGGCACATCGTGCATAGCGCTTGCGGGCGCTCCCGATGCCAGGGCAAGATAGTGCGCCTGCAATGTCTTGCGGCTGTCGAGCAGGTTGCGGATTTGCAGCAAGAGTTCCGTTTTATCGAATGGTTTGGCCAGATAAATATCGGCGCCATGCCGCAGACCTTGCAGGCGCGAATCCATATCTGCCCGCGCGGTGAGCAGGATGACGGGAATATGGCTGCTGCGTTCGTCGGCCTTTATTTTTCGGCACACTTCAAAACCATCCATTCCGGGCATCATCACGTCGCTGACCACGATATCGGGAACGTCCGAAAAAACTTGTCGTATGCCCGCATGGCCGTCGGGAGCGACCGCTACCCGGTATTCGGGTTCGAGACAGGCGCGCAGGTAGCGCGCGACATCGGCGTTGTCTTCCACGATCTGTACGAGCGGTTTGTGCCCCGGCAATGCCCCGGGCGCCTGTTTTTCCGGCGCCGGCTGGTTCAAAAACCATTGCGCCTTCTGCCGGACTGCCGGCCACTTGCTTGCCGGGGCAGCCTGCCTGCCGACAGGTAGCGCAACCGTAAAGACGGTTCCCCGGCCGTATGTACTTTCCACCCGGATATTGCCGCCCAGTAGTTGGGTTAATTCCCGGGTAAGCGCCAGTCCGATCCCGGTTCCGCCCCCGCCGGCTGCGCCGCCGTTCACCTGGTGGAAGCGGTCGAAAATCAGCGGCAACGCTTCGGAAGGGATGCCGATGCCCGTATCACGAACGGATATTTCGAAAAATTCCGGGTTAGCCTGCCCGGTCGGCGCGCCGATTGTCAGGGTAATGCTTCCTCCGGGCGGGGTAAACTTGACGGCATTGCTCAGCAGGTTGGACACGATGGTCAGCATTTTATCCGGGTCAAAATCCATCGCGAAATGTTCCCATTGACTTAGAACGGTCAGCTCAATATTTTTGGATTCCGCGTAAGACTGGAAAGATTCGGCCAGATACTTTACGTAAGCCACGATATCGCCTTGTATCAGGTGCACCGGCAACATCCCGGCTTCGAGTTTGCGCAGCTCCAGCATTTGGTTGACGAGGCCCAGCAGGTTTTGGCTGTTGCGCCGGATCGTGTCGAGGCCTTCATCCAGCCATTGCTCCGGCTGTTCCTTAATTTGTTCGGCCATGCCGTTGATAACCGTCAACGGCGTCCGGAACTCGTGGGTGATGTTGGTATAGAGCCGGGTTTTGGCGGTATCCAGTTCCTTGAGCCGAAGATTTTCCGCGGCGACAAGCCGGCGCTTTACCTGAAACCGAAAGACCAGAAACAACACGCACAACCCGGCTGCCGCGTACAGCAACCAGGCCCACCAGGCAGCCCACCAGGGCGGGGTAATGACGAGACGCAAAGCCGCACCCGTTTCATTCCAAATTCCGTCGCCGTTGGAGCCTTTGATCCGGAGCTGATAGGCGCCGGCGCGTAAATTGGTGAAGGTAACGTCGTGTTTTGTGCCGAGCGGCACCCAATCGTCGTGCCAGCCTTCCAGTTTGTAAGCATACTGATTTTTGGCCGTTTTCCGGAAGCTGAGTGCTGCAAATTCAATCATCAGGACGTCGTCGCGATAAGAGAAGGTCAGTTCCGTTTTGCCGTCCATGCCTTTTTCTTCCAGCGTTTTCCCGGTTTTTGCGTCAAACCGGGTTAGTTTTGTAAATACCACGGGCGGCGGAAGGGCGTTGTCCTGCAAACTGTCGGGATGGAAAATAGTCAACCCTTCCGCGGTGGCCAGCAAAAATGCGCCGGTAGCCGGACTTTTGACAAAATCCCACGACTCATTGCTCGACAAACCATCCGATTTATCATAATTTCTGAACGTTCCGGCCACGGGGTCGAAACGGGAAATGCCCTTGCCCGCCGCTATCCAAAGGTAGCCTTTCCCGTCCTCCAACAAATGCCCCATCATCAAATCGGGCAATCCATCCTTCAGGCCGAAGTGGCGGAATTTGCCGTTTCCCCGGTTATACAGATCCAGTCCTTTATCGGTACCTGCCCAAAGCTGCCCTTTTTGGTCTTCATAGATCGCCTGGATATTGTTACTGCAAATACTGCCGGGTTTCTTTGGATCGGGTAAAATACGCTGGTATTGCAGGGTGCGCGGATCGAAACGGTTGAGATAATAACCGTTGCTGCTCACCCAGTAAGCGCCCGTATGATCCTGTAAAATTCCGGTTACCACGCCGAGCATCGACTTCCCTTTCATTTCGGGCGCGTAATGCGCGAACTCAAATGCTTGGGATGCCTGGTCGTACCGCGATACGCCCCCCTGGTGCCCGATCCAAAGCGTACTGTCTTTGTCCTCGTAAAAAAACGAAATCAAATCGCAGATATCCCCCCATTTGAAATGGGTAAACGTGTTGGTACGGCGATCCAACCGGTCCAGCCCTCCACTCAGCGAACCGGCCCATATCGCGCCCGCGCGGTCTTCATACACCCTGAAAACCGTGCTGCTGTTGGTGGAAAACGGACTTTGTGGGTTGTCGTAAGGGAAACGGTGAACCGCTCCCGTCGCCGGGTTCAGGCTGTTCAAGCCGCCTTCGTGGGTGCCCAGCCAAACCTGGCCGTCCTTTCCTTCAAAAACACAGTAAATGAGATTGCTGCTCAGGCTGTTGGCATCGCCGGGAATATTTTTGTAGTGCCTGAATTGTTTTGTTTCAGGCGTCAGCAGGTGGATGCCATTGTCCGTACCGATCCAAAGCGACCCCTCTCTGTCTTTGACCAGCGCCGTGATGTACGATGATTTCAGGCCTTCAGCCGCGGCAGGATTATAATGGACCGCTTCCATATCCGCGGCATCGGGGTGTGCGCGATGAAAAAGCCCCCCGGGTGTGCCCAGCCACCAGGAGCCGTCGTGCTTATCCCGGAGCATGGCGTTCACTGCCCCGGACGAATCGCGGAATGAGGCCCTCATCCGGGAAGATTCCACGAGAAAGAGTCCGCCTTTCGTACCGACCCACAGCGATCCTTCCGGATGCTCTTCCAGGCATAAAATGCGGTTGGCGCCGGTGTTTAACGGCGTCTCCGATGCAGGAAAAAGCCGAACGGCTTTTCCTGTTTTCGGATCGAACCGGTTTAACCCCTTTGCCGTACCAACCCAAAGCAAACCGTCCCGCCCCGGGTAAAGGCATAAAATATGGCTATCGCTCAGGCTATGTGGGTCGGCAGGACCATGGACATACCGTAGCAAATCAGGAGCATCCGGTTTTAAGCCGTAAAGACCGTTTCTGGCGCCGATCCAGATCATCCCTTGTTTATCCCGGCACAGACCGAATATAGTGGGGCCTTTGGTACTGTTGGGTTCTGTAGGCTTATTCAAAAAATGCGAAAAAACTTCCGTTCGCCGGTCAAACCTGTCCAACCCGCCGCCTGTGCCCACCCATAAAAAACCCTTTTCATCCTCCAGCAGCGAAAAGACGGCGCCATCGGCGATACTAAGTGAATCCTCCGGGTTGTGGCGGTAAGTTTTAAAGGTATAGCCGTCGTAGCGGCAAAGCCCTTTCCAGGTGCCGAACCACATAAACCCTTTGCTATCCTGTAAGATGCATTGTACATGCGTGGAAACAAGGCCTTCCTCCACGGAGAGATGGCGAAATCGCATCGGCGCGGGTTGTGCAGGCGCTGATAGTCCGGCAGTCAGACAAACCAACGAGCAGCAAATCCGCAATAACACAGGGTGATCAGGCATGGTAACGCTGAGATTGCTTAGAAACCGGGGCGCACCTCAGGCTTATAAACGTCCCCAAAGTTATATTTTTGGAATATGTTATCCAAGATCAGGGGAAACATTC
>JAKLJF010000563.1 GCA_023151335.1 Thermoanaerobaculia bacterium
TTTCCGCTATCCTGCCCTACCACCCCGACACCCTGCTCATTACCACCATTCAGGATGGAATATTTTTCTGGGCGGACAATACCTTCGGCCCCTGGCGCACCCAAAACGACCGTTTTCTGATCGACAACCGCATCTTTTGTGCCGGCATGCTGCCCGACGGGAAAATCGCCCTCGGCACCTCCCTCAACGGCCTGGTGACGCTCGACCGGAAACGCCGCATTGTTCAGCACCTGAATAAAAAGAACGGCCTGCAAAACAACACCGTGCTCAGCCTGTTCGCCCCGCCGAACGGCGGCGTATGGCTGGGGCTGGACAACGGTATTGATTTTGTCGACCTCAACTCACCCTTTAGCACCCTGTTCCCCGACGGCGAATTGCAAGGCACGGGTTACGCGGCACAGGTATTCAACGGAAAAATTTATTTCGGCACCAATACGGGTTTATACGCCACAAACTGGCAGGATTATTATACGCCGGAGCAGCGGCAAAAATTCACCCGGGTCCAACATTCGGGCGGTCAGGTATGGAGCCTGAATGAACTGGGCGGACGACTCCTGGCAGGCCACCACGAAGGCGCTTTCGAGGTGGATGGCCTCACGGCCAGAAAACTGACCAGCCTGCAGGGTATCTGGCGGTTCATTCCTTTGTCGGCCGATATGGCGCTGGCCGGGCATTATACCGGCCTGGCCCGGTTCAAAAAATCGGCCACCGGCGGCTGGTCGTTCGATACAAAACTCGCCGGCCTCGACGAAAGCAGCCGCCTGCTGGCCCGCGGCGAACAGGGCGACATCTGGATGGCACACCCCTACCGCGGCATTTACCGCATTCGCCTGCTGCCCGGTACGGATTCCGTACAGGCCGTTTTTTTTAACAAAAAACAAGGGCTGCCCTCCGATATGGGCAACCACTTGTTTCAACTGGGCGAAGACGTCGTTTTTACGGGTGAAAAGGGCGTTTTCAATTTTGACCGCGGCCGGCAGCGTTTTGTTCCCAACAAAAATTTCAACCGGATATTTGGAGAAAACACCCGCATGAAATACCTGCGGCAGGACGACCGCGGCAACATCTGGTACCTGACCGGCCGGGAAGCCGGCATGTTGCGCGTGGAAAATGATGCCCTCGAAAAAAAAGTGCGTAAAATACCGGTGCCTGAACTGACCGACAAGCTCACCGGCGGCATGCCCTTTCTCCTGCCCGTCGACGAACACAACGTATTCGTGGCTACCAACCAGGGCTTTATTCATTTCAACCCCTCGGCCTATACCGCCACCGATTCGGCGCTCCGCATGGTGTGGCATGAGATCCGCCTTAAAAAAGACCGCGACAGCCTGCTCTTCGGCGGACATGGCGCGCTGCCGGCAGAAATGCCCGAACTGTCGAGCAAACAAAATGCACTGAGTTTTTCCTTCGCTGCCACGGACTATCCGGGCGGCGAATTTATCCGCTACGCCCATTACCTGGAAGGCGTCGAGCGGGAATGGTCGGACTGGACCGCGGCGCCGGAGGCAACATTCAACAATTTACGTCCCGGCGACTATACCTTTCACGTCAAAGCCAGAAACCAGCACGGTATAGAGAGCGCAGTATTGTCTTTTCCCTTCAAAATTTTACCCCCATGGTACGCCAGCAACCTGGCCTACTTTTTTTACGCCCTGCTGCTGCTGGGGCTGGTGCTCAGCGTTATTTACCGGCAATCCGTCCGCTTTGAACGCGAGAAACAGGATATGCAAACCCGGCACCAACGCCGCGAAGAACAACACCAACTGCAAGCCCGGCTGTCGGAAGAAGCGATTAACCGCCTGCAACAGGAAAAACTGGAAGCGGAAGTGCAGCACAAAACCCAGGAACTCGCCTCGGCCACCATGCACCTGGTGCAGAAAAACGAGATCCTGAACGCGATCAGGGAACGCCTGGAAAAACTGGGCCAAAAATCGGATTCGCCGGCGGAACTGAACCGGGAAATAGGACAGATTATCAAGGTAATGGAACAGGACTCCAGCATCGACGCGGACTGGGAACATTTTTCGCAAAACTTCGACCAGGTGCACAGCGATTTTCTCAAACGCCTCGGCGAACAATACGCGCATCTCGGCCCCAACGATTTCAAACTCTGCGCCTACCTGCGCATGAACCTGTCGAGCAAGGAAATCGCCGCCCTGATGAACATCTCGGTGCGCGGCGTGGAAGCCAGCCGCTACCGCCTGCGCAAACGCCTCGGGCTGGATACGGAAACCAATTTGACGGAGTTTCTGATGCGGTTTTGAAAAGGGGGTCAAAATAAAAAAGCCCGCCCTGTTATTACTAACCGGACGGGTAAAGGTCATGTTATGATTCTTTGTTCCAAAGAGGCATATCCGGCCTTCCGGACTATTCGGGGTTTGGGCAAGCGTAGGCGGCTTGCTTGAAGGCCGGGCTGGCATTTTAATTTGTACCGGCAAAAATCCCCCTTCCGGCGGTAAAAAAGTATAACAGTTTTTTCCATTAGTTCCGGCGGTTTTCAGTCGCCGAGCAATTGCCGGGCTTTTTCCAGCAACCATTTTCGCTCCGAAACCCCTTTATTCTGCTCAATACGCCGGAGTACCCGCCGGGCCCGCTCCGGGTTGCCGGGTTGAACATGACTCAGCTGGAATAACAAATTGGCGAAGTCGCCGTTGCGTTCGCGCAGCGCAGGCGACAAAAATTTATGGGAGGAGCGGCTGAGATACATCCGGAAAGCGTCGATTTTGTATGGCAGAAGGTCGGAATTCAGTTCGTAATAGATGCGCAATTCGAGTCGCCGCGCCATCAGGTGGTAATCGACATAAGGAGAAACCTGTGGGATATAATCCAGGGCCTCCTCAAACTTGCCGACGGCAAAAAGATAACAGGCCATATTGGTGCGGTACAGGTCCTGCGTCGCGTTGTCGCCGAGAATGCGGTCTTTGTGCGATTCCAGGAATTCGGCCACCCACCCGTAATTCCGGACGATCAGCCCGTTAGTGACCAGATTCAGCACCGCGCTGGGCGACAAACGACCCTGTTTGCCTTCCAGATACAGGATGCCGCGCTCGAGATTGTCCCGCTGTATCTGGTGCAGGATAGGATAAAGGTCTTCCGCGCCCGAAGCGATCAGTATTACGCAGATATTGCGCAAATAAGCGTAATACTGTTCCAGCATGTTTTTTTCCAGAAACGGTTCGTGCCGTTTCAGCAAATCATTCAGGGCTTCAAATTCGGCCAGGCTCGGGTTGGGCGACTGCAGCAGGCAGAATATTTTATACTGGATCAGCAGGTAGCTGGATTCCTCCAGGTAGCGTTCCGGCAAGGGGCTTTCCCGCAGCGCCAGGGCTATGTCGTCGGAAATATCCAGGTTGGTCATTTTGCATTGCAGCAGAAAATAGTTCAGGTGCTCCAGGCGGTACAGGTGGTAAAACATGTCCAGGTTGTGGAGCACGGCGGGGATGTTCAGGTCGCCCTTTTTCCGGTTGTCATAACTTTGTTGCTCGTGTATAGCGTGTTCGAGTTGCAAGCGGCGCAGGTAATGGGGAGCCGTTTTCCACTGCCCCGCCGACCCGGCGGGCTTTAACTGTTCCAGCGAACGTTGGTAATGCGATTCCAGGCCCTTGCCGCGCAGCACTTTGCCCCAGTCGAGCTCCGCCTGGAATTCATTGTCCGCCTGAAAATACTGCCGGGTCAGCAGAAAAGTGCGGAGCAGTTTTTTCAATTCCACCAGCAATTTATCCAGTTTGCCTTCTACCCAGGGCGTGCCGGGAAAGATTTTTTGATACAGCTCTTTTTTTTCAGGGGGAAGCGCTTCCGTTTGGTTTAAGGCATTCAGGATAAGGTGCAACAACGCGGCCAGCTCCCCGGCGCTTTTTCCGCGGTTGAAATACGGCGATGCCACGAATAATTCCAGTTCCTGCCGTTCCTCCGCGGACAGCAGCCTGATCAACTCAAAAACGAAACTTGATTTCATAATTTGGACTTACTCCGAAGTGCCGGAAGTTGCGTTCAAAAGTGTTATGTTTTTTTGAAAAGGCACCTTCTACTTTTGCCTCATCAAACAATTTTTCGTCAAAAAAGGTATGTTATGAAGTACTTATC
>JAKLJF010000564.1 GCA_023151335.1 Thermoanaerobaculia bacterium
AGTTCGCCGGCGATGATCTCGCGTTTCAATTCCAGGCCGACTACAAAAAAGAACACCGCCATCAATCCGTCATTGATCCAGTGGTGCAGGCTTTTGCTGATACTATGACTGTTATAACCGATGGAGAACTCCACCTCCCATAAATGGTGGAAAGCGTCGGCCCAGGGGGAATTGGACAATACAAGCGCCAAAAGCGCCGCTGAAAACAGGATGATGCCGCTCGTCGTGCTGTTGCCGATAAATCGGGCCATCGGCTCGATAATCCATTTGTCGGCTATGGTTTCATTTTTGCTCAAACTATTGTTATGCAGTGTTTTACCAATTAAATTACTTAATGCGCCGGCAGCCTTTGAGTTTATGCTAAAGGCTTCAAATTTCAAATGCAATAATAGTAAAAAATCCCATTTGCTAATACCAACAGAATGTTTTATTTTTGAAGACAATGGAAATAACTCCTTGATAGGGCTCAACTCGCCCGCTTCCGGGTCGAATTTGCCGATAGTCTGAAAGAAAGCAGCCGGCGGGTGGAGCAGGCATTGTCCAATATTGAATCTGCTTTTGACGCGTGCGCCTGACCGGGAAATATCCCGTGTACTATGATTGCAATAAACCCTTGCAAACATTCGATCCCGGCTTCAAACATTTTCTACTCCGAGCGCAATGCCCGCACCGGATTCGCCAGCGCCGCCCGCATACCCTGAATACCCACCGTCAGAAAAGCCACCGTGACGGCGGCCAGTCCGGCGGCCAGGAACACCCACCAGCCGATATTGATCCGGTAGGCGAAATGGGTCAGCCATTGTTCCATAAAATACCAGGCCAGGGGTGTGGCGATGGCAATAGCGAGCAACAGGAGCAGCACAAAATCGCGCGACAGCCATCCGACTATACTCGTCGCAGAGGCGCCCAATACCTTGCGGATGCCGATTTCCTTGGTGCGTTGTACGATCTGGTATCCGGCCAGGCCCAGCAAGCCGAGGCAGGCCACGAGGATGGCGAGAACGGCAAACAGGCTGAATACCCGCCCAAACCGGATATCGGCCTCGTATTGTTTGTTGAACGATTCGTCGAGGAAAAAATAGTGGAACGGGTCGTTCGGGAATTGTCCATCCCAGGCGCTTTTTATTGCCGCCACCGTTTCCTGTATATCGCCATTTTCTATTTTGAAGGAATAAAAACCGCGGCTGTCGGGCCGGAACAAAAACGCCACAGGGTTAATGGCTTTTTGCAAACCTTCCTGGTGAAAATCCCTGACCACGCCCACGATGCTCAGGGTGTCGTTGCCGCGGGCCAAACGCCGGTTCAGGGCTTCTTCCGGCTTAGGGATTCCGAATGTTCTGACGGCAGTTTCATTGAGCAATACTGTCCGGTTCCGGGTGTCGTCGCCGGAAGCTTTGGAAAAGGGGCGCCCGGCTGCCAGTTTTATCTGGTAGGCCTCTAAAAAGGTCTCGTCGATACCCAGGTTATACAGGGTGTGGGCGCGCAGTTCTTCGCCGCCGTCGCCCAGCAACCGGGCGCCATTGGTCCAATAGGTTTCGTTGCCGGGCACATTGGAGGATGCCGTGATACTTTTTACCCGCGGCGCCCGCAGCACCTGATTGCGGAATGGCTCGAAACTGCCCATGTACAGGCTGTCGAGTACCGATTGAGCGCCTTCCACCACGAGGGTTTGATGGATGTCGAGGCCCAGCGGCTGATTGCGCATAAACCGGATCTGGTTGTACACCACCAGCGTGCCTGCGATCAAAGCGATGGAAGCCGCGAACTGGAACACGATCAGCCCTTTGCGCAGCATGGTCCCGCTGGCCGCGTTTTTTAGTTGCCCTTTCAATACGGCCACGGGCCGGAATGCGGATAATACAAAAGCCGGGTACAGGCCTGCCAGCAGCGAGCCCAACGCCAGTACAGCGCCGGCCATCAACCAAAACCGCGGGTCGGTCAGAAAATTCAGCGGAATGTCTTTTCCGGCAAACTGATTAAAGGCCGGCATCAGCAGCACCACGGTTGCCAGGGCCAGGGCAAACGCCGCGAGATTTAACAATACGCTTTCCGTGAGAAACTGCCGCACCAACTGTCCCCGCATGGCGCCCAGCACTTTCCGGACGCCCACCTCCCGGCCCCGTTCCAGCGAACGGGAAGTGGACAAATTGACGTAATTGATCCAGGCAATGGCCAGGATAAATAATGCCACGATAAACAAAATAGCCACGGCGCGCCCGTCGCCATTTACCTCCGCTTCCTGATTCACATTGGAATACAGGTGAATGTCTGGCATTGGAATAATATCAACCTCGTTGCGGAAGTTGATCTTGCGCTCCTGATAACGGGCGTTGATGTATTTATCCGTAAACGCCGGGAATTTGGCCAGGAAGGCATCCGGGTCGACGCCGGGTTTCAACTGCAGGTAGGTATAAAAATCGTACCAGCCCCAGCTGGTTTCCGTGGCGTTGGTGGTATCGCGCCAGGTTTGAGTGACCAGTTTTGAAAACGTGGCATAAGAGATCAGGTAATCAATGATCAGGTGCGAATGGGCGGGATAATCCCTGAATACGCCGGAAATTTCGTAGGTTTGGAAGAAGTTCGGGTCTTTGACAACCAGGTTTTTTCCCTGCACGTCCGTGCGTCCGAAGTAGCGCTTCGCCATGCTTTCAGACACCAAAATTTTGTCGGGACCGGAAAGCGCTGTGCCGGCATCGCCGGAAATCAGATCCAGGCTGAACATGTTCAGAAATGCCTGATCGGCGAAATACCCTTTTTTTTCGGCAAATTTGACATTGGTTTCCGGATTGTGCATGATACGCTCCGCGTCGATCAGGCGGCAGGCATCCAGCACTTCGGGAAAATCCCGTTTCATCGTGGGCGCAAAGGCCGGATATACCGTGGCCGAGCGCCAGGCGAGCTGTCCTTCCTGATAGGCATCAAGTCGCAGGCGGTAAATATCGCCGGCATTGACATGAAACCGGTCGTAACTGCGTTCATAACGCACGTATTGCAGTATGAACAGGCAGCAGGCCATACCGAGCGCCAGGCCGAAGATATTGAGTAGCGTGAAGCCTTTACGTTTGGCCAGGTTGCGAAGGGCGATGGTGAGGTAGCTCGTCAGCATGGTGTCTTTATATGGATATTTAATATTCCGAAATGAATCTCAGTATTTCGATTGACCAGGTTTTTGAGGTGGAAGAATAACCGCGCGCTTGAAATCTTACTCTGAACGAAGCGCTTTCACCGGATTGGTCAGCGCCGCACGCACACTCTGTGCGCATACCGTCAAAAAAGTAACAACAATCGCAATCACGCCGGCCAGCGCAAAAATCCACCAGCCGATATGGATGCGGTAGGCGAAATCTTGCAGCCATTGGTTCATGGCCCACCAGGCAACCGGAGCAGCTAAAAGCAGGCTGCAAAGTGGTGTTTGTCATAACCCCGCTGCTCCTGTACGTACAACAGGATATACAAACAACAGGCGGCTCCCACTGTCAGGCCAACCAGGTTGATAAAACTGAATGTTTTGTATTTCAGCAAGTTACGAACGGCGATTTTTATTAAGCTGCTGTACATATCTTTCTTTTTATGAGCATGTCTGTCTGTTCACTCGTTGCGCAGGGAATTCACCGGGTTGGCCAAAGCGGCTTTTATACTCTGAAAACTGACAGTCAGGAAGGCAACCAATGCTGCCACAAAACCCGCTGTTAGAAACACCCACATATCGATCTGTATCCGGTAGGCAAAATCTTCCAGCCATTGTTGCATGAAGTACCAGGCCACCGGCGAGGCGATCAGCAGGGCTACGGCCACCAGTTTTAAAAAATCTTTGGACAACAACAGGAGCAAACCCGGAACCGTGGCGCCCAGCACTTTCCGGATGCCGATCTCTTTTACCCGCTGCTGCACTACGAAAGCCGTGAGTCCGAACAAACCCAGGCAGGCGATCAGGATAGCCAGCAGGGCAAAGGTGATGAACACCCTGCCCTGGCGTTGTTCGGCCTCATACAGCTGGCCGTATTGCTCGTCAAGAAAACGGTACTCGAAGGGATATTCGGGCAGGAACTTTTGCCAGGTAGCTTTTAAATGTGC
>JAKLJF010000565.1 GCA_023151335.1 Thermoanaerobaculia bacterium
CTTTCTGGCGGTCATACCGTTGACCGTTTGGTATTTCACGAAAGCGCCGCTCAGCCGGATCGCCGTATCCGCCATACCGCTGGCGGTCGCGGCTTTCGTGTTTATTATCATCCGGTACAAGGCCCTGGGTTTTATGCTCGATCACGGCAGGGTGGTGAACGACCTGATGAACAACCCTTTCCTGGGCTTGAATGCGGGTCAGAAACTGGCAACTATTTTCCTGACGCTGGGCTGGTACGTCAAGCTGATGTTCTGGCCTTACCCGCTGACGCATGATTACTACCCCTATCATGTACCGGTAGTCAACTGGGCCGACTGGCGGGCCCTTGGCTCGCTCGCTTTATATCTCGGCATGGGGATATGGGCTATGTTGAACCTGAAAAAGCGCAGTGTACCCGCTTATGCCATATTGTTTTTCCTGCTCACCTTCAGTATCGTGTCCAACCTGTTCGTTTCAGTGGGTACTTTTATGAACGAAAGGTTTGTGTACATGCCTTCCGTGGGTTTTTGCCTGCTGGCAGCCTGGTTTTTGGCGCGCAAACTGCCGGAGTGGCTGAAGGAACAACCCGACCGCCCGTACGTGCTCGGCGCCGGCGTGCTGGCTATCGTGGCGGGGCTTTTTGGCTGGATCACCGTCAACCGCGTGCCCGACTGGGAAAACGCCCTCTCGCTCAACACCTCCGCCGTTCGCAACTCTCCGGGCAGCGCCCGCTCGCATTGTTTTTACGTGACGGCGCTGTATGAAAACAAATACCTGAAAACAAAAGACCCCGCCGAAAAAAAGGACCTGGTAGATACCATGGAGTACCATATCAACCGTTCCCTCGAGATCAATCCTGACTATGGATCTGCACAGGTGATGCTGGGCGCCATTGCAGCCGCCCGCTTTGAACAGGATCATCAGATGGACAAACTGTTCAACACATTCGGCGACCTGATGCAGAAAATCCCGAACAATACCAACTTCCGCCCGTTTTTTGACAAGTATATCGACTATCTGGCTAAAAACGGAGGCAATCCAAACAAGATCAACGCGTTCTGCTACCGGATAGGCTACGAGTATTTTTACAAACAAAAACAGGATACAAAAAATGCGCTGGCAGTGCTCGAACTGGCATTACCCACTCAATTCGAAGACGAACGGGTGCTGAATGCCCTGGCCGAAATTTATGGCGCCACCGGCAATACCGCCAAAGCCGCCGAAATGCGGGGGCGGGCGGAAGCGTCGGCGAAAATTTTATACCGTTAATAAGGTTTCTGGTTTGAGGGTTACATGAACCAGAAACCTCCTAACCCTCTAACCAGAAACCTTCTAACCTTAAAAATGAAAGTAACCGAACATTTCTCCAAAGCGAAGGGCAAAACCCTGATCTCTTTTGAAGTACTGCCTCCCCTGAAGGGTGGCAGCATGCAAGCCATTTTTAATACGCTGGACCGGCTGATGGAATTCAAGCCGCCCTTTATCGACGTTACCTACCACCGGGAGGAATTCATCTACAAGGTGCGCCCGTCGGGAAAGTGGACGCCGTACCGCACCTCATCTGCGGCGGCTTCTCAGTGGAAGAAACGGAAAACGCCCTGATCGACCTCAACTTCCTGGGCATTAACAACGTACTGGCCCTGCGCGGCGATGCACGCCAGTTCGAGGAGAAATTTATTCCCCACGAATACGGCCACAAATACGCGGTCGACCTCGTGCGGCAGGTGGTGGGCATGAATGAAGGCCGCTACCTGGATGCCAATATTACGAAAGGCGAAAAAACCGATTTCTGTATCGGCGTGGCAGGCTACCCGGAAAAACACTTCGAGGCGCCGAACTTTGACACCGACCTTCAGTTTACCAAAATGAAAGTGGATGCCGGCGCGCATTATATCGTCACCCAAATGTTTTTCGACAACCGGAAATACTTCGAGTACGTGGATGCCTGCCGCAAAACCGGCATCGATGTGCCGATCGTGCCCGGCCTCAAACCCCTGACGAAACAATACCAGCTGAACTCCATTCCGCGCAAGTTTTTTGTCAACATGCCGAACGATCTGGTCAGTGAAGCCATGAAAGCCGGTACCGACGAAGCCGTGCGGGAAGTCGGTATCGAATGGTGCATCCAGCAGTCGAAAGAACTAAAAGCCGCCGGTGTTCCCTGCCTGCACTACTATACCATGGGCGATGCCGATACGGTGCGGCGGATCGCGGAAGCAGTGGCGTGAGCAACAATAGCCAGGTGTCCGCCACCTACTGCTTCTCTTCCCGCAGGGCCCGCCGGAGTATTTTCCCAACGTTCGTTTTGGGCAACTCGGTCCGGAATTCCACGTATTTCGGCACCTTGTACCCCGTCATTTGTTCACGGCAGAACTCGGTCAGTTCCTCCTTGGTGAGCGAGTTATCTTTTTTGACGACAAATACCTTCACGACTTCGCCTGATTTCTCGTCGGGGACGCCAAGCGCCGCCACTTCCAGTACCTTGGGGTGGGACGCGATCACGTCTTCCACCTCGTTGGGGTAAACGTTGAAGCCGGAAACCAGGATCATGTCTTTTTTGCGGTCGACGATCTGGAAAAAGCCGTCTTCATACATAAATCCGATGTCCCCCGTGCTGAGCCAGCCGTCTTTGATCACCTCGTCGGTGGCTTCCGGACGCTGCCAGTATCCTTTCATCACCTGGGGGCCTTTGGCCTGGATTTCGCCGGTTTCACGAGGGTCGGCTACCCGGCCGCTATCGTTGATGATGCGCATATCGGTGGAAGGCACAGGCATGCCGATCGTGCCAAGGCGCATGGCCGAGTCGATAGGGTTTACGCTGAGCACGGGGCTGGCTTCGGTCAGCCCGTAGCCTTCGGTGAGTTGGCAGCCGGTCACTTGTTGCCAGCGTTCGGCGACGGCGCGTTGCACGGCCATGCCGCCACCCACCGTTGCCTTCAGGTCGCTGAAATCCAGCGAGGCAAAATCCGGATGATTCAGCAGGCCGTTGAACAGCGTATTGACGCCGGTGAAAATATTGGGCCGGTGGGTACGCCATTCCTTGATGAGTGCCGGCAGATCGCGGGCATTCACGATGAGAATGTTGCGGCCTCCCACGCTCATAAAGGCCAGGCAATTGACTGTAAAGGCAAAAATATGATACAGCGGTAAGGGACACAAAGCAATTACTTTCGCTTCCGGCAGCACCGGCATGAGCCAGGCGCGTATCTGTTGCATGTTGGCGATCAGGTTCCGGTTGGTCAGCATGGCGCCTTTTGAAACGCCGGTGGTACCACCGGTATACTGGAGGATAATGGTATCGTCAGGGCCCGATTCGAAGGGTTTGATCGTGAATTTTTTACCTTGTTGCAAACCGTCCCTGAAGGAAGCGGTGTTGGGCAGATTGTATTTGGGCACCATTTTCCGGATGTGGCGCACAACAAAATTGATCAGCACACCCTTCAAACCCAACATTTCGCCGATACTGGTGACGACGACAGTCTTGATTTGGGTCTCCCCAATGATTTGCTGGAGGTTGGCAGCAAAATTTTCCGCGATCACGATAGCCTTGGCTCCCGAATCAACGAACTGATGTTTCATTTCCCGCGGCGTGTACAGCGGGTTGGTGTTGACGACGATCAGCCCTGCCCGCAGCGCCCCGAATAACGCGATGGGGTATTGCAACATATTGGGCATCATCAGCGCGATGCGGTCGCCCGGTTCCAGGCCGCGCGATTGCAGGTAAGCGCCGAAATTGGCGCTCAATACGTCGAGCTCGCCAAATGTGAGCGTTTTGCCCATGGAAATAAATGCGGGCAGGTCCCGGTATTTTTTCAGACATTCGTCTATCATGTCGATCAGACGCGGGTACGCCTCATCCTCTATATAAGCCGGTACGCCTTTGGGATAGTGTTGAAGCCAGGGTTTTTCTGTCATGGCAATGTTCTGTTTAATTGGCGGGCAAAATAAGCATATTTTGGTTTTTGGTTGGAAGGTTAGAAGGTTTCTGGTTAGAAGGTTAGAGGGTTTCTGGTTATCGGAACCTTCTAACCAGAAACCTTCTAACCAGAAACTCTCTAACCTTCAATAAAAAGCAGATAAACGTGTTCCA